>NZ_VHSI01000050.1:0-1560 GCF_013048705.1 Vibrio sp. A11
TTTGCCTAACAAAGCGTTAAAGAGGGACAGCCAACGCGTGGCATTTTTACTGTGCGTTGATTTCGGTGGTTACGGTGTTATGCAGAAAGTTGGTAGTAGCGTTGGCTGCCCCTTAACGCGGCGTTATGTGCTTAAAGTATAAAGGTAAATATGGCAGTTTTAGAAATTCTTACAGCACCAGATCCAAGGCTTAAGATTACAGCAGAGAAAGTTCAGGATATTGAATCGGTTCAGAAATTAATCGATGATATGTTGGAAACCCTATATTCAACTGATAATGGTATAGGTCTAGCTTCAGTTCAAGTGGGTCGTAAAGAAGCGGTTGTTATTATCGATCTTTCAGATAATCGAGATCAGCCATTGATATTGATTAACCCTGAAGTAGTGAGTGGTAGCAACAAAGCTTTAGGTCAAGAGGGGTGTCTTTCAGTTCCAGATTATTATGCAGAGGTGGAGCGTTATACATCAGTTGTAGTATCGGCGTTAGATCGAACAGGTCAGCGAATCACGATCGAAAGTGATGATTTTCTGGCTATCGTGATGCAGCATGAGATTGATCATCTTTCTGGTAATTTATTCATTGATTATCTTTCACCGTTAAAGCGTCAAATGGCGATGAAAAAGGTGAAAAAGTACGTCAAATCGCACCCTCAACCACGCACATAACAAACGGTTAAAGAGGGATTCGCAACGCTCGGCATTTTTATTATGCGTTGATTTCAGTGGTTATGGTGTTGTGCGGTGATTTGGTAGTTGCGTTGCTCACCCCTTAACCGGGCGTTATGCTTTATTGAGCCTCAGCAAAATCAATATATAAATTTTAATGGGAAAACTTAGTCTGATTTAGAAGTTTTCTTATTCTAATTTATTGATATTATGAGTTTATTGTTCTTTTTTGTTGCTATTGAAAGTTGAACGATACTTGTGCTTTTCGGCAACTTTGCCCTGATAAATTGTGTACGCAAAGGTTCGATTGTCGCTGAAAGGTCTCTTTCTTTGGTGTTGCTTGCTCATTGATTCCGCAGGCTATTTCGCTTCAGCATGTTTGGGATCTCATTGACATCTTGCTTGCTGATAGTGTTTGGTTAGCGCAAGTTTATCGATGTTTGTGCGCTTTTTTCCGGCTTTGCTCTGATAAATTGTGTGCGTAAAAGGTTCGATTGTTGCTGAAAGGTCTCTTCCTTTGGTGTTGTTTGCTCCTTGATTCCGCAGGCTAATTCGCTTCAACTTGTTTGGGATCTTATCGACAACAATGATTACTGAAAGTAGGCTGGTTTGTCATTTTGAGTTAAACTGCTGCGAACAAATGAATTTTGTAAAAGTTCAATGTAATCAATAAGTAATAAAACATAACAAACGCTTCAAGAGGGACTTCCAACGCGTGGCATTTTTATTATGCGTTGATTTCGGTGGTTTTAGTGTTATGCGGAAACTTGGTAGTAGCGTTGTCAGCCCCTTAAGCGGGCGTTATGCTACCAGTCGAAATCTTCAATAAGGAATACTATGAAACAGAACATTGTCCATATTGCTTTAGTTGTAAAAGATTATGATGAAGCCATT
>NZ_VHSI01000051.1:0-1497 GCF_013048705.1 Vibrio sp. A11
GACCTGCTTTTATTTTCATCAAATTCGAATTTCTTCATGAGTAAAACTTATATCCTTTTTACTCATTTTGCAACTTACAGTTTAGCTAATGATTGTGGAAACGGCTAACGCCGCGTTAAGGGGTGAGCAACGCGACTACCAACTAACCGCATTGCACTAAAAACTAGTAAAATCTACGCATAACGAAAATGCTACGCGTTGCGAATCCCTCTTTAACGCCTTGTTATGTTTTTAGTGATACACGACCTTAAAGTGTTCTAAAACCAATAACATATCCTCACTTGGCTCTATACCTAAATCTTCACATTCACGTGAGAAAAATTTCCAATGAGCATTACGCCACCATTCTAGCGATTTGTCGCCCTCACCCTCACTTGCCGCAAACTCTTCCGTCACTTCTTTGAATCGACAACTTGAGACCGATGTTATCTCAATGATACAAATTGGCTCACCATTCCAGTTTGTGACCACTTGAAGGTGGCCAACTATAGGTAATACTTCGCTTTCGTGGCTATACCAATATTCCATGCTGCATGATGCACGTTTCTCGCCGCGTAGAATTAAATCTGCACATAGATTTGCGTTATACTCATCTGCGCAAAAGTAATCCGAACTAAATGATGTATATTTTTCAGACACTTCACTAGGTAAAGTTCGAAGGTACTGCTGTAAAAATAACTGACTCTTTTCTTCCATGATTCTCTAAACCTGATTAAAAACATAACGCCCGCTTAAGGGGCTGACAACGCTACTACCAAGTTTCCGCATAACACTGAAACCACCAAAACCAACGCATAATAAAAATGCCGCGCGTTGGAAGTCCCTCTTGAAGCGTTTGTTATGCTACCTTTTTGCCATTGGATGGCTTGGATTCAATTGAAGAAGATCCCACAAGTTTCCATACAAGTCTTCAAACACTGCTACCGTCCCATAGTCTTCTTCTGTTGGCTCGCGGACGAAGTTAATACCAATCGATTTCATACGCTTAAAGTCACGCCAGAAATCATCAGTATTTAGGAACAGGAATACTCGACCGCCTGCTTGATTTCCAATGAAATCATGCTGCTCTGGCTTCGAGGCTCTGGCGAGTAACAACGTAACACCATGAGAATTTGGTGGAGCCACAACCACCCAACGTTTGTCTTGTTCAGGTTGATGTGTATCTTCAATAAGTTCAAATTTGAGTTTGTTTACATAAAAATCAATGGCTTCATCATAATCTTTTACAACTAAAGCAATATGGACAATGTTCTGTTTCATAGTATTCCTTATTGAAGATTTCGACTGGTAGCATAACGCCCGCTTAAGGGGCTGACAACGCTACTACCAACTTTCCGCATAACACCGTAATCACTTAAGCCAACGCATAATAAAAATGCCGCGCGTTGGAAGTCCCTCTTGAAGCGTTTGTATGGATAATAACTAACGAATCAGGGTAAAGTGAGACCCAGACTTTAGCTGCAACTAAAGTTCTCTATCTGATAGTTCGATTGAAGT
>NZ_VHSI01000052.1:0-1330 GCF_013048705.1 Vibrio sp. A11
CTGAGGAATCCCCTAATGATTTTGATAAAAATCATCAAGTTAAGGTAGATACACATCTTGTCGTATGATCAAATGGTTTCGCAAAAAATCAATAACCAGACAACAAGATGTGCGAACTCGATATTTTACACGACTCTCTTTACCAATTCTGCCCTGAATTACACTTAAAACGACTCAACAGTTTAACGTTGGCTTGCCGCGCATTACTTGAGAGTAAAACGCTCACTCTTACCGAGCTTGGTCGTAACCTGCCAACCAAAGCGAGAACAAAACATAACATCAAACGAATCGACCGATTATTAGGTAATCGTCACTTACACAAAGAGCGACTCGCTGTATACCGTTGGCATGCGAGCTTTATCTGTTCGGGCAATTCGATGCCCATTGTTCTTGTGGACTGGTCTGATATTCGTGAGCAAAAACGGCTTATGGTATTGCGAGCTTCAGTCGCACTACACGGTCGTTCTGTTACTCTTTATGAGAAAGCGTTTCCGCTTTCAGAGCAATGTTCAAAGAAAGCTCATGACCAATTCTTAGCCGACCTAGCAAGCATTCTGCCGAGTGATACGACACCGCTCATTGTTACTGATGCAGGCTTTAAAGTGCCATGGTATAAATCCGTTGAAAAGCTAGGTTGGTACTGGTTAAGTCGAGTCAGAGGGAAAGTGCAATATGCAGATTTAGGTGCGGAAAACTGGCAACCTATCAGCAACTTACATAGCATATCCTCAAGTCGCTCAAAGACTTTAGGCTATAAGAGGTTGACTAAGAGCAACCCAATTTCATGTCAAATTGCACTGTATAAATCACGTCCTAAAGGCCGAAAAAATCAGCGTTCGACACGGACTAATTGTCATCATCCATCACCTAAAATCTACTCCGCTTCGACAAAAGAACCATGGGTTTTAGCGACTAACTTGCCCGTTGAAATCCGAACACCCAAGCAACTCGTTAGGATCTACTCAAAGCGTATGCAGATAGAAGAAACCTTCCGAGACTTGAAAAGCCCAGCATACGGTCTAGGACTCCGCCATAGCCGAACTAGCAACCCAGAGCGCTTTGATATCATGCTACTAATCGCCCTAATGCTTCAACTGACATTTTGGCTTGTTGGCGTACATGCACAGAAACAAGGTTGGGATAAACACTTTCAAGCGAACACTGTCAGTAATCGAAATGTACTCTCAACAGTGCGCTTAGGTATGGAAGTTCTGCGGCATTCTGGCTACGCAATAACGAGGAAAGACTTGCTCGTAGCTGCAACCATACTTGCTCAAAATCTATTCAGGTACGGTTGCGCTTTGGGGAAATTATGAGGGGATCCCTCAGC
>NZ_VHSI01000053.1:0-1243 GCF_013048705.1 Vibrio sp. A11
CAGGGCAAGATCATGAACGTTTTTTGCGCAATGCGAGGTTAAGTTTGACCTGACGTGCGGGCTGTGATCTTATGCTCCTTTTTTAAGGTGTTGCCATGAATATTAATACCATCAAAGAGCACTTCAGCATCATCCGTGACGAACGGCAAAGCGCAAAAGTTGACTACCCTCTGTTTGATATTTTGTTTGGTTCAATCTGCGCCGTGATAGCCGGTGGTCAAGGCTGGACCGACATTCGTGAATATGTTCTTGGTCACCATGAGTGGTTTCTTAAACAGGGTCTGTTTGAAAACGGCGTGCCTGTTGACGATACCTTTGCTCGTCTGATCGCAGGTATTGACCCTGCCGAGTTTCGCGACTGTTTCCTGGGCTGGATGAATGCGGTACATACCTTGACGTGTGGTGAGGTGGTTGCCATTGATGGCAAGACTTTACGCGGCTCCTACGATAGAGATGACAGACAAAGCACCATCCATATGGTGAGCGCCTACGCGAGTGCCAACCAACTGGTATTGGGCCAACTCAAAACTGATAATAAGAGCAATGAAATCACCGCAATTCCGGAATTGATTAAGATGCTCGACTTGCGCGGAGCCGTCGTGACGATTGATGCGATGGCCTGCCAGACCAAAATTGCCAAGGTAATTACCAACAAAGGCGGTGATTACTTGTTGGCAGTAAAGGGGAACCAAGGCAAGTTGTCGGCAGCCGTACAGGCCGCCTTCGCCCCACACCGTCGTGCTCCGATTGAAAAAAACACCTATCACATCGAGAAACAGAAAGGCCGTGTTGAAGCACGAACTTGCCATGTACTCAAGGCCTGCGAGTTGGAGGGTGACTTCTCTACGTGGAGCCGACTAAGCAGTATAGTCATGGTTGAAAATTACCGAGCCGCAAAAGGCAAAGCACCAGTGTTGGAGTACCGCTACTACATCAGTTCAGCTGACCTGACTCCGGAGCAAGCTGGAAATGCTATTCGAGCCCACTGGGGCATTGAGTCAATGCATTGGATTTTAGATGTGAGCATGCGGGAAGATGCTTGTCAGATTTACCGAGAAAACGCAGCTGAAAACTTGGCAGGGTTAAGACACATGGCGCTTAACATGCTAAGAGCTGAGCCAACCAAAATTAGTGTGCCAATGAAGCAGAAGCGTTGCATGATGAACCCCGGCTTCTTGGAGCAAGTCTTGTTAGCTGGATTTAAGTTGGCGGCTAAATTCTAACCATTCATGCGGACGCCCTG
>NZ_VHSI01000054.1:0-1218 GCF_013048705.1 Vibrio sp. A11
CGCGTTGGAAGTCCCTCTTGAAGCGTTTGTATGGATAATAACTAACGAATCAGGGTAAAGTGAGACCCAGACTTTAGCTGCAACTAAAGTTCTCTATCTGATAGTTCGATTGAAGTGTGGCTCCTCTATCGAGAGACCGATAACAAGAGCGAACGTCAGATAGAACTCCAAGCACCACACTCGAATAGTCTTCTGGGTCTCGAACCCGCATTTAGCAAGCAAGAGTTAGCTTATTATGAATACAAATACACTGCAAAACATTAATGTCGGCGTTGATACCGGCAAGTCACAATTAGATATCTATATCCGTCCTCTCGATATCTATTTTAATGTCTCCAATGATGAAAAAGGCATTAAACAAGCCATCAAAACCATTAAAAAGTACCACCCTGAACGTATTGTCATCGAAGCCACCGGACGCTTAGAAATGCCATTCATCTTAGCCTGCGACAACGCTAAGTTACCCTATGTCATTGCTAATCCATTACATATCAAAAAATTTTCCGGAGCCCTTGGCCAGAGAGCTAAAAATGACCGTTTAGATGCTGCTCTTATTGCTCATTACGCGGAAGCGATTAAACCGAAGCTCACACAATTAAAAAGTGAAAACATTCGTTTAATGAGTGACTTAGTGACAAGACGCAACCAGTTATTGACCATGCAAACCATGGAAAAGAACCGCGCTCAAATCATGCCTAAGACTGTTGCGTCATCGATTAAATCACTACTTACCATGCTCAAAAAACAGATAGAAAACATTGAGACTAGAATCGAAAAACTCATCGAGACATGCCCTGATTACCAAGCCAAAAATGAGCTATTACAGAGCGTACCTGGCATCGGAAAAATTGCGGCAGCCTCCATCATCAGTAACGTACCTGAGCTGGGCTACATCACCAACAAACAAGCGGCTTCATTAATCGGTGTCGCTCCCATTACTCGAGAAAGCGGTAGTTATAAAGGCAAGAGAATGATCAAAGGCGGACGCATGCAAGTCAGGACGGTTTTGTACATGGCCATGATGTCTGCAATGCAATGTAACCCTGTTTTTAAACAGCACTATCAAAAGTTATTAGCGGCAGGCAAACCTAAAAAAGTAGCGATCATTGCTTGCGTCAGAAAGATGGTAGTTATCCTAAATTCTATGCTCAGAGACGGCTGCATGTGGGATGTAAACAGCGCCAAAATTAACTCTTGACGCCATAGTCTCTTGTTATG
>NZ_VHSI01000055.1:0-1218 GCF_013048705.1 Vibrio sp. A11
CATAACGCCGCGTTAAGGGGTGAGCAACGCAACTACCGACTCACCGCATTGCACTAAAAACTAATAAAATCAATGCATAACGAAAATGCTACGCGTTGCGAATCCCTCTTTAACGCCTTGTTAGGCGATTTTGCAGATGAACTATCTCTGGTAGAGATAACTGGGTATGTAATCTGACTTCACATCGAGTGTATAGCCATATTTTTCATACGCATATTTGGCTGCCGTGAGGAGATGTAATGAAATATAACCTTTCGGATCTGTTTTAAAATCCTTATCGTGAGTCCACCACTCTTTATGCATGTCTAAAGCACGATGCATGGATAGGTTATACGCCACTTGGTCTTGCTGATGTATAGCTTGCATCACATCGAAAAAGCCCAAGGTCACTGTAATCCCGTGGTAACTAGGAATGCGCTCCTTAGGTGTTTGGCCTTCTCGCTGGATATGGGCAATAAACCGATTGATTAAATCAGTAATATCACAGCTGGCTTGGAGGCCAAGCATATGCAGCACTATTTCAAGATGATACCGACCTTGCTCAGAGCGCCATGCCACTTGCCCCTTATGCAGAAGTTCTATTAATAAATTTAAATCCTCATTACGCCCCGTGACAATAGTGAGGTAAAGCATATCAAGCCAATCAAGCGACTGAATATACTCCGTTCTACCTTGAGCTGGAATTGCAAAATCTACTCCTTGGTATTGAAAGGGGATGAACTCCCCTTTCGGTTGATTCATCTGGCGTAACCATAATATCGCGTACTGTTGAGCAGAGAAAAAATGCTCTACTACCTCAGAGTCTGCGACTGATGGTAGATAGTGACCAATCGCAAATAGCTTGCAAAGGTCTCGATACCCAGTTTCAAATCCAAAACAGTTTTTTTCCGCAATACTCAATGAAAACTGGTTGGTTTTAATAAAACTCTCTAAGGTCGCATCATAAACACGCTGCTTACCTTCTAAATTTTTAATATGAGTCTTCAGCGCGCTTTTCATCACAGGCTCATTGGAAACAACCTTTGTTTCGTCTGCCCCAGTAATGACCTCTGTCGCTTCATGAGAATTGGCTCGCCCAAGTAAGG
Organism: Vibrio sp. A11; assembly: GCF_013048705.1. Taxonomy (NCBI): domain Bacteria; kingdom Pseudomonadati; phylum Pseudomonadota; class Gammaproteobacteria; order Vibrionales; family Vibrionaceae; genus Vibrio; species Vibrio sp. A11. The sequence goes on from NZ_VHSI01000055.1 coordinate 1,086, forward strand.
ATAAGATAAAACGGAATGGAGTACGCATCGATTGTAACCTTTGATTATGAGCCAAATATAAATTTAGAGATTGATAACAAAGGAAGGCATTATCACCATCAATGCCTGTCGATGTCTAGTATCGCCTAACGCC
>NZ_VHSI01000056.1:0-1126 GCF_013048705.1 Vibrio sp. A11
TCAATCTGTGTGAACACTCATCAATGCACAATCTTTACGTAAGGAGGTGATCCAGCGCCAGGTTCCCCTAGCGCTACCTTGTTACGACTTCACCCCAGTCATGAACCACAAAGTGGCAAGCGTCCTCCCGAAGGTTAAACTACCTGCTTCTTTTGCAGCCCACTCCCATGGTGTGACGGGCGGTGTGTACAAGGCCCGGGAACGTATTCACCGTGGCATTCTGATCCACGATTACTAGCGATTCCGACTTCATGGAGTCGAGTTGCAGACTCCAATCCGGACTACGACGCACTTTTTGGGATTCGCTCACTATCGCTAGCTCGCCGCCCTCTGTATGCGCCATTGTAGCACGTGTGTAGCCCTACTCGTAAGGGCCATGATGACTTGACGTCGTCCCCACCTTCCTCCGGTTTATCACCGGCAGTCTCCCTGGAGTTCCCGACATTACTCGCTGGCAAACAAGGATAAGGGTTGCGCTCGTTGCGGGACTTAACCCAACATTTCACAACACGAGCTGACGACAGCCATGCAGCACCTGTCTTACAGTTCCCGAAGGCACTCCCGCGTCTCCGCAGGATCCTGTAGATGTCAAGAGTAGGTAAGGTTCTTCGCGTTGCATCGAATTAAACCACATGCTCCACCGCTTGTGCGGGCCCCCGTCAATTCATTTGAGTTTTAATCTTGCGACCGTACTCCCCAGGCGGTCTACTTAACGCGTTAGCTCCGAAAGCCACGGCTCAAGGCCACAACCTCCAAGTAGACATCGTTTACAGCGTGGACTACCAGGGTATCTAATCCTGTTTGCTCCCCACGCTTTCGCATCTGAGTGTCAGTATCTGTCCAGGGGGCCGCCTTCGCCACCGGTATTCCTTCAGATCTCTACGCATTTCACCGCTACACCTGAAATTCTACCCCCCTCTACAGTACTCTAGCCTGCCAGTTTCAAATGCAACTCCGAGGTTGAGCCCCGGGCTTTCACATCTGACTTAACAAACCACCTGCATGCGCTTTACGCCCAGTAATTCCGATTAACGCTCGCACCCTCCGTATTACCGCGGCTGCTGGCACGGAGTTAGCCGGTGCTTCTTCTGTCGCTAACGTCAAAGAATACCGCTATTAACGATAC
>NZ_VHSI01000057.1:0-1016 GCF_013048705.1 Vibrio sp. A11
ACCTGAACTCTGGATAAGAAACTGAGCTGGCAGAGGAACTAATTGCTCGTTCCCCGATCTGATCATTCGACCAAAAGGAACAGATACCTCCAAGGAAAGAGCATGGACAAATTAATTGAAACCTTCTGTGATGTCGATGATTTCTGTCAGTTGTTTATTGAGCAGTGGCAACAGCAACTCATCGAAGTCGGTGAACTCAAGCGCCGTAGGGCCTGTAAGCTATCTCCAGCTGAGATAATGACCATCCTTATTCACTTTCACCAATCCCACTATCGAGATTTCAAGAGCTACTATTTGCTCTATGTGTGCCGTAATCTGACCAAATACTTTCCAAACCTTTTAAGTTACACGAGATTCCTTGGTATGACGGCTAGCGTAGTCGTGCCAATGTGCAGTTATCTGACATCAAAGCTAGGTAAGCCTACGGGTATCCAGTTTGTAGACTCGACCAAGATTGAGGTTTGCCACATCATTCGAGCCAAAAGAAATAAAGTGTTTGAAGGTGTTGCCTGCCATGGAAAGGGGACGATGGGCTGGTCTTTCGGCTTCAAACTTCATCTGATCATCAATCACCTAGGCGAGCTTGTCGCCCTCAAATTGACTAAAGGCAATGAAGATGACAGGAAGCCAGTACCAGAGATGGCTGATACAATCTGGGGGAAACTGTACGGTGATAAAGGCTATATCAGCAAAGCTTTAACAGGTGAGCTTCTGGATAAGGGCGTTGAACTCATTACCACGGTTCGTAAGAACATGAAGAAGAAATTTATCTCTTTATGGGACCGAGCGTTACTGAAAAAACGTTTTATTATCGAGACAGTGAATGACCAGTTGAAGAACATTTCGTATATCGAGCATTCTCGCCATCGAAGTATGCATGGTTTTATCCTGAATCTGTTGGGCGGATTAATCGCGTACTGCTTGAGGGATAAAAAGCCCAGTCTAGATCTAACAGCTCAAGAGTTTGAGCTGTTAGAGAGTAATTGCTTAGTTCTGGCTTAACCAGATCTCAGGTT
>NZ_VHSI01000058.1:0-964 GCF_013048705.1 Vibrio sp. A11
TTTTGCCATTTGCTTCCTTCAGATTTCACCTCACGATGAACACCCTTGCATAGGCTAACGGTTCCCGCTCGACTGAGCCCGTAGAGGACTTTCACCTCCTAGATCAACGCCATGCTCGGCGCACAAAACACCGAGGCCATACTTAACGTATGGCCTGATGCGATGTATTGCTATTTTACCACTTGAATATTTTCGACACGGGCTTTTAACTTCTGTCCTGGACGAAATGTAACGACACGCCGAGCTGAAATCGGAATATCTTCTCCAGTTTTAGGGTTTCGACCTGGCCTTTCACTTTTATCTCGCAGATCGAAATTACCGAAACCAGACAGTTTTACTTGTTCGCCATTCTCAAGTGCTTTACGAATTTCTTCAAAAAATACTTCCACCGTGTCCTTGGCATCCCGTTTACTAAACCCTAGTTTTTCGAACAGGTTTTCAGCCAAATCGGCTTTTGTGAGCGCCATAAACTTTCCTCAAAGCTAGGTTAAACTTTGCTGCATTAAGCAGCATAAAAATCATTTTTGTTCAGCCAATCAAAGACATATCGGCTCTGTTGAAAAGTGTATGCCAAGCTTATGATTTTCGCCAACTTTTTTATTATGAAGGATATCGACTGGGAAGCCTTTAGAATGGTACATTTTGCATACAGTCGTGGAATTAAAAACTTAATTGATTAAAAATAAAAAATTTAAATCTAAATTTATACATAAAATAAGACTATTAAAGACTATAACACTAAAAACACAAACCTTATCTTTATTGATCTCGATCTGAAATTTTTGTAAATAATCTTAAAAATCATACTGTTGTTTTTATAATTCTAAAAATTAGACCTAAAAAAATATCCTCCGGCATAGCCGGAGGTTTTTCATATGCGCCTATAAGGCTTTCTTACAAGCAGCGCCCTAACAGGCGCATCACGATCTGACATTTGCATATGACGATTACTTACGGCCCGTAA
>NZ_VHSI01000059.1:0-911 GCF_013048705.1 Vibrio sp. A11
CTTCGTGCTCCTCCGTTACTCTTTGGGAGGAGACCGCCCCAGTCAAACTACCCACCAGGCACTGTCCGCAACCCCGATTAGGGGCCAACGTTAGAACATCAAAACTACAAGGGTGGTATTTCAAGGTTGACTCCACGCAAACTAGCGTCTGCGCTTCAAAGTCTCCCACCTATCCTACACATGTAGGTTCAATGTTCAGTGCCAAGCTGTAGTAAAGGTTCACGGGGTCTTTCCGTCTAGCCGCGGGTACACTGCATCTTCACAGCGATTTCAATTTCACTGAGTCTCGGGTGGAGACAGCGTGGCCATCATTACGCCATTCGTGCAGGTCGGAACTTACCCGACAAGGAATTTCGCTACCTTAGGACCGTTATAGTTACGGCCGCCGTTTACCGGGGCTTCGATCAAGAGCTTCGACTTGCGTCTAACCCCATCAATTAACCTTCCGGCACCGGGCAGGCGTCACACCGTATACGTCATCTTGCGATTTTGCACAGTGCTGTGTTTTTAATAAACAGTTGCAGCCACCTGGTATCTGCGACTCTCAATAGCTCCATCCGCAAGGGACTTCACCGTCAAGAGCGTACCTTCTCCCGAAGTTACGGTACCATTTTGCCTAGTTCCTTCACCCGAGTTCTCTCAAGCGCCTTGGTATTCTCTACCCGACCACCTGTGTCGGTTTGGGGTACGATTTCTTATGAACTGAAGCTTAGAGGCTTTTCCTGGAAGCAGGGCATCAATGACTTCACTACCGTAGTAGCTCGACGTCGTGTCTCAGCCTAACAAGAAACCGGATTTACCTAGTCTCTTAGCCTACGCACTTGAACCAGGACAACCGTCGCCTGGCCCACCTAGCCTTCTCCGTCCCCCCATCGCATTCATAAGAAGTACGGGAATATTAACCCGTTTCC
>NZ_VHSI01000005.1:0-243711 GCF_013048705.1 Vibrio sp. A11
TTTACGGGCCGTAAGTAATCGTCATATGCAAATGTCAGATCGTGATGCGCCTGTTAGGGCGCTGCTTGTAAGAAAGCCTTATAGGCGCATATGAAAAACCTCCGGCTATGCCGGAGGATATTTTTTTATACCGTTTATCCCCTTCCTATGTGAAGCTGCAGGAGTGTTGGCCACGTTCGTTCACCTCAATCACATAGCCTGTCTATGCTTATCGGCGCTCACTTGTCGGTCAAGTGGTTTGGGTATAGATTTTAGGAACGGTTATGATGGCAAGCATGACGAGATATATTTAATTTACGCATTTTTGAACGTAGCGTATTTGGATTAATGGCGAGTAGTTTCGCTGCTCCAAAAGGACCTTCTATTCTTCCGTGGCAATGACGTAAAGCATTACAAATATGGTCATATATCACCTTCTCTAAACTAAGGAATGATGAGACTTCCGAATGACTTTCACTGCTTAGTCGAGATGTGGTCGGCTCTTGCAAAGAGTCAGGTTGTAAGATCAACGATTGTTCAATGGCAAGATATTTTCCCTGTCCTAAAATCGCCGCTCTTTCGATAATGGCTTGTAATTCCCTAACATTACCTGGCCAATGGTAGCGTTTTAAGTAATCTATCTGTTCATCACTTGGTAAACAAAGAGGTAAACCTAGACGATTGGACGCTTTGTGAGCAAAATGTTCAGTAAGTTGTTGCATATCACCAAAACGTTGGCGCAATGCTGGCAGATGGATTGGAAAAATATTAATACGAAACCACAAGTCCTCTCTAAATAATCCTTGCTGGACAGAGAGTTCTAAATTTCGATGTGTAGCAGCAATAATACGAACGTTAACGCTGATTTCTCTCTCCCCTCCAACCCGAGTAAATGAGCCTTCTTGTAATACTCGTAACAAACGCACTTGAGCCGCTAAACTTAATTCACCTATTTCATCTAAAAATAACGTACCGCCATCAGCGCGTTCAAACCATCCTTTTTTTTGAGAGATTGCACCAGTAAAGCTGCCTTTCTCATGCCCAAATAATTCTGAATCAATCAGTTCCGAAGGGATCGCACCACAGTTTACTCGAATAAAGTCGTTTTGAAATCGCTGAGAGTGATTATGGATATAACGGGCAATCACTTCTTTTCCAGATCCGGTCTCCCCAAGGATAAGAGCTGTAGAATCAGTCAGTGAAACCAATTGTACTTGCTGCATTGTTTGTTTTAGACCGTGATTTTCGCCAATAACCATTTTTGTCATACTCATTTTTCGAGGAATACCTGTTAAATGTAAAGGGTTTATTGTTATTTAGAAATGAGTTTTTATTCCATATAGTAATAAAAAGTTATATGGAATTTTTTAGCGAAATAGAGATGTAAAAACCATTAATTTTCAGTTGATTACATTGATATTTAACTAATTTATAAAATTCACTGATTTGGCATGACTTGTGCAATCAATAGGTTACATTCATCTATATTGATTAGGGATTGAGTATGATAGATAAAATTTTGGTGATTCCAGGTTATAAAGGCAGCCCTAATGGACATTGGCAAACATGGCTTCAGACTCAATACCCTAACACGGAGAGGATAAAGGCGATTGATCACCATAAACCGATTCTTAGTCAATGGTCAGCACAGATCCAGCAGTATCTAGACCAGCAAACGCTACCCATTATCATCGTTGCTCATAGCTTCGGTTGCTTAGCCGCTTTAGATGCTATCGCTCGAAAACAGTTACAATCGAAAGTGAGTGGTGTCTTATTTGTTGCACCGGCTTCCCCGTATCGATTCACTTCTTATGGTCATAAGGCTGATTTTCCGAACGAACGTTCGATTGTTGAAACGTTAACAATTCGCGCCCTTGGTGTTTTGGGGACCATGGTAGTGAGTAGAAATGATCCTTGGATGAACTATGACCATGCTTGCTGTTTAGCTTCTGATTTGGGCTTACTGACTTACGATGCGGGTTATGTTGGTCATATTAATATTGAGTCAGGACATGGACCATGGCCGGAAGTAAAAGCACTTATTGATGATATTCAATTACAAGTTCAACGAAATGTTAATTCATTTAAATAATATTTATTTAAAATTAGCGATTAGATTTAAATTTAGGGAGTGATAGTAGATATCAATATCCGTGTTTAAAACTTATTAGATTAGTTATTGATGGAATATTTAACTTTACCTAAATTTAAATACCACTATTTTTATGGTGAGGGACTATTAAATCTTAATTTTATGATTTATTGAACACCTGTATTTTTAATCACTATTCATAACGTATTCGTGATAATAGTTTTATTAAAATAGAATATAAACTACGGAGAAAATAATAATGCATGAATTACCAACGCTATCTTTAGCCGAACTTTACTCCAATAGAGACCAATTTATTTATTCACTTAGCCGAGTTGCAAGAGATGTTGGTTTTTTTTATCTATCAGATTTTGGTGTTAATAATGAAAAAATCAATCATATTCATCATATAGCTACTGATTTTTTCACTTTATCTTCAGAAGAGAAAAATAAAGTTTCCATGATTAACTCCCCACATTTCAGAGGTTTTTCTGGTATTGGAGAGGAAAAAACCAAAGGGAGCATAGATATACGTGAACAGTTTGATGTCATGAATGAAGAACCAGTAAGGCAATTAGAAGACTCACCGTTATGGATGAATATTTATGGTCCTAATCAATGGCCAGAAAGTATTCCTCATATGCGTGAGCTTATTTTAGACTTTATGAATGATCTGTCTTTTATTGCTCAAGAGTTGTTATCAGCCTTTGCTTTGGCGTTAGAACAAGATCCCGATGTATTTAGTCACTCGATAATGGGTAATCCATATCAACATCTAAAGTTGATCCGTTATCCTTATGTTGATTCGGCACAGAGCTCTTCACGTCAAGGCGTAGGAGCACACAAAGACCCAGGTTATTTAACTTTACTTCTCCAAGATAAGGTTAGTGGTCTCGAAGTATTAATTAATGATAAATGGCTCGCGGTTCCGCCGAAAAAAGACACCTTAATTGTGAATATTGGTGAATTACTTGAGCTTGCTTCAGATGGTTACTTAAAGGCGACTGAACATCGTGTAGTTAGTCCTAATCATGGACAGGAGCGGTTCTCTATTGCGTATTTCATGGGGCCTAGATTAGAGAGTCGAGTGCCTAAATTATTTTTACCAGAAAGGTTAAAAAATCAAGCTTTAGGTCCAACTTCAGATCCTAATAACCCACTATTCTATCAAGTGGGAGATAATGTATTAAAAGGGCGTTTAAGATCTCATCCTGAAGTGGCTAATAAATATTATAAAACAATCGTTAAAAACTAAAAAAGTAGATAAATATGAATAATAAAACACAATTACTACACAGTAGTGTAATAGAAGATCAATTTGGCTCATTAACTATACCCATTTATCAAAGTAGTGCATTTGAATACCATAATTTTGAAAATGGTAAAAAGATTTTTTCAGGCGAAGAAAATGGTTATGTTTATAGCCGAATGCGTAATCCAACCATTAGTATGTTAGAAACTCAATTAGCGAATATGGAGGGGGCTGAACAATCTTTAGCTGTTTCGAGTGGTATGTCAGCAATCAGTAGTGTATTACTCTCTTTATTAGATACCGGCGATGAATTAGCGATTGTCGATCCTATTTATGGAGGAACACAAAGTTTATGCGATAACTTACTGGTTCGAATGGGCATAAAAGTTGTTCATTACGCTGATGTATCGGATTTAACTCTGCGAGCAAATCCCAATACTCGAGTCATATTTTTTGAATCTATCTCTAACCCAACCGTCAGAGTTAATGATATTCATTCAGTTGTTAGTACAGCTAGAAATATAGGTGCGATTACAGTCTGTGATAATACTTTTTTATCTCCTGCTGTACTCAAGCCGATAGAATTGGGTATTGATATTGTTGTACACAGTGCCACCAAGTATTTAAGTGGTCATGGAGATATTATTGCTGGCGTGATTTCAGGGAGCGACCATTATTTAAATCTCATCCGTGGAATATCCAATAAGCAGCTTGGATCATGCCTTGGTCCTCAAGAAGCCTACTTATTACATCGAGGTTTAAGGACTCTATCTTTGAGAATGGAACAGCACCAAAATGGAGCATTTAAAGTCGCTGAGTTTTTAGCAAAGCATCCTCTGATAGCAAGAGTCTATTTCCCTGGATTAGAAACCGAAAGTCGTGATGATAAAAATCCGCCAGTATGGGGAGCGATGGTCAGTTTTGAATTAAGATCCGATCTTAATGCGGTAAGAAAATGCCTAGATAGTCTGGTGCTATTCAAACAATCGGTAAGTTTGGGTGATTTGGAAAGTTTAGCTTGTCATCCTGCGACGACAACTCATTCTGGCTTAGATAAAGAGCAGAGGGAGAAGTATGGGATAACCGATAAACTGATTCGTTTAAGTATCGGTGTTGAGCATCCTGATGATCTCATTGCTGATCTAAGCCAAGCGATAGCGTTGGCTCATGATAAAGTTAAGGGGGCATTTGTGTCTGTTTTATAATAAAAATGGCGAGCATAAAAGCTCGCCATTTTCTGTATTCAATATTAAAAACAGGTTATCAAACCATCGCTTTATACCCGAAAGCGATTGACCGTGCTTTGTAATTGAGCGGCGAGTTGACTGAGTTCAACGCAGGCTTGAGCGGCACTTGATGAACCTTGCGCGACTTGTTTCGCTGACTCATTGATGCGTTCAATGTTGCGGCTCAACTCTTCACTGACGGAATCTTGCTCACCACAAGCGCTGGCAATTTGAATCGTCATATCAGCAATTTGTGCACTTTGGGTGCTGATTTGTTCGATGGCTTCTTGAGTCTGATGACTTTGGTTGACACATTGGCCCATTAATTCGCTACTTTGTGCCGTTGCTTGGCGTGCTTTTGCTGCGCAACTTTGCAAGTTCTGGATAATAGCCACAATGTCACCTGTTGATTGCTGAGTTTTCCCTGCAAGGGCTCGCACTTCATCGGCAACTACGGCAAAGCCACGACCTTGTTCGCCAGCTCGCGCGGCTTCAATTGCGGCATTGAGAGCAAGCAAATTGGTTTGGTCAGCAATATTGCTGATCACATCTACCACCATATTAATTTGTTGCGCTTGATCTTCCAGTTCTAGTACGCGTTGCTCGGCTTGAGAAATCTCTTGTGTCACTTGGATAATAGAGTTAGCGACTGCATTCATTTGTTGTGCGCCAGTGATGGCTTGTTGATTGCTATCACGCGCAGAATCTGAAGCCACTTCGGTATTACGTGCGACTTCTGCTACTGTGGATTTCATCTCTGTCATTGCGGTCGCAATTTGCATCACTTCTTCTTGCTGCTCGCGCATACCTTGTGAAGTTTGTTCTGAGACGGCGCTGACTTCATCAACCGCTTGAGTTAATTGTGTTGCACCGGCGACAATTTCTTCGACCATCACACGCAAGTTATTTTGCATGGTGGTGCAAGCGTCAGCGAGTTCACCGAGCTCATCTTGGCCAATTTGTTGGCGATCCATTTGATGGCCTAAGTTACCATCAGCAATCGCGTTGGCTTGAGTAACCACTTGTTGTAAAGGACGGCAGATTAAATTCGCCAGTAGCCAAGTCATAAAGACCATAAAGCCAAGCAGGGCAACAATACTGGAAATAGAGAATTGACTAATAGTATCAATTAAATCTGTTAATTCAGTGCGGTTATTATCGACATAGGAAAGGTTCAGTTTTAGTAACTCATCCACCGCCAGTTCTAGACGCTCAAACGTTGGTAAAGCATTTTGTAAATCTTGTTGAGCCTTTGTCATGTTGTGATTCATGACATCATTATTGAATGAGCCAAGAACACGCAGATACTCTTGCCATAAGTTTTTGACTGGCATAAAAATTGAGCGCTCATGATCGCTCCAAATACTATTTTCATAGCGGGTTAAATCTGCTTGAATAGTCCGATAGTGGTCGTCCATCCAGCGCATATCCTCAGCGATCTCGTGGCTATCCGTTGAAGAAAGTAAACCAATTTGTGCTCGACGTACCGATGACATATTGTACTTAATGGTATTGACCATCATCATGGATGGTAAGGTATCGTCGGTCAGGTTAAGTACATCGTGTTGAATAGAGTTAAGAGAGCGGTAAAGGTATGCGCCAAAGATAATATTGACGGCAGCAATAATACTAAACGCCAGCGCAATTTTTTTGCGGATAGCTAAATTTTTTAAAAACGACATGGTAGTGGGTGACCTCGCGGTAAAAACTAATCGGTCACATCCGTATGATGATATACCCTTGCTGCTGGAAGATAGCGGTATTGCATGGTTTTCACCACAAAGCTTCTCTTTGTGTATCAAGCATACATTTACTTGCTATATAGCGAGCCACTTCAAGTACTGTGGGTAAGTTATCCCTAGTAATAGCCAGTGTGTAAGAATTATCTGACTATCTAATTGGCGCGGATTCTAGCACGAAGCGTAGGGTTTAGCCAAAAAAATATGATACTAATCACATTAAAACGCTGAATGTGATTAAATGTTGAACGATTGGTAGGCTAAATGACTATATTGCAGCCCAGCGAAACGATGGGCTGCAAAGACAGGTTTAGTGATGATGCTCGTGTTCAGTAGTGCCTAACCAAGTAATAAACTGAGGGATAAAGCCTAATTGGTGACGCTGTACAATCCGTAGCTCAGTCACACTGAGTTGCAGCACCGTTTGGTCAGCCGGATTGGTGATGAATAACTGTTGATTTCTCGGATCGAAGGCCATTTGGATCCGTTGGCCTTCTGCTAATGTTGGTACATTGTCCCAGAGCGATAAACTGAATTGCTGAGCAAAATTATCCGCCGCATGATAAGCGATCAACCGTGCTTGTGGCGTAACGATGAATAAGTACTCCTCGGTGGTTAAATAGGCGAGTGTGCGTTGAGTTTGCTCGGTTTTCCAGTCGATTTCCTGAAAATGACCATTTTTCAAACTAAAGAATTGCTGGTTATTAGCCACCGCAAGTAGCGTGTCATTAGCAGGATAGCCAAATAACGTTCCAAAGCGAGTACCGTTATTAAACGTTGGATTATTGATGGATTGTGAAGTTATCGTTTCCCCCTGTACATTGACGACAAGCACGTGCTCTAAACACGCAAAAGCGACCAAGTTTGCCGTTTGCGCACTGCCATGTAAAGCAGGGCAGTCTTGAGCCGTGAAGCTCTGGAGGCGATGAAAATGGTCACCGTGTCTTTTCAGTGCAATCACTTTATCCGGCAAGCTAGTGGTGCTTTGATCTTTAATGCCAGTAAAAGCGAAATCTCTCAGTAACTGAGCAGTACCATGCTGGGCATGGTCAAAGGAATGGATAGCGACACTAGAAACTTGACCTATCGATTGCTCATCTAATACGCGAAATTGCGCGTTTGCGCTAGTCGTGTTATCACCATCAAAGAACAGCGCGACTTGATCTTGTGTAACGTCATAGTGGGTTGGCTTTACTCCCTGATAGCGTTCAGACAACAATCTCGGACTATGATTGTGCAAATGATAATGATCGCCATGTTGTTCGGCGACAATACCACTATCAATCACTTCGACTTGATCAAAATTTCGTTGCAGAGCTAGAGCGTATCGCCCCTTTGGACTGGTTTTCAGCCCTGAGGGTGTTTGTTGCAAAGTAAATTGGGTGCGCTGACGCCAAGCTTGGCTATCAAACAGGTGTAGTGTTTGGCTATTGTGTTCTGAAATCAGCAGCCGAGAAGTAATCATTGAGTGATGATGATCGGAGTCTTCGTTACTGGTCGCGTGATTTTCACCTTCTTGACAACCTAATAGCAATAATACGCTGAGTGACAGTGCCGCCAGCCGAGGGGCTTGACGATGAGATAGAGATAACATGGATTTTTCCTTAAGTACCATAGTAGTAGTTGATTGTTGATATGTTATAACATAACATTCGTTGCCATCAATAGGTAATCAATAATCATTGTGTATATTTATAGGAGAAACTCGGTGAATAAATCAGTCGTAGCGGTGATTGGGTTTGGTGTAATGGGTTTTATTGGACAAAGCTTAGCATCACCACAAGTCGATATTGGTGTTGTTTTAGATGGTGCTTATCAGAGCGACAATCGCCATTGGGGAAGTCGTGACAAGGGATTTGGCCTTGGTCATTCTGAGCTGATGTTAAGCAGTAACATCGATCATAACTTTAAAGGTCAGTTGGTGGCGGTATTAGATAGCCATGGTTCTAAAACCGAGTTAGAGCTGGAAGAGGCCTGGATAGAAACCATGAGTTTACCGTTTGGCTTAAAGCTTAAAGCAGGACGTCTGTTATCCAATGTCGGCTACTTAAACAGTAAGCACATGCATGAAGACGCCTTTGTTGAGCGTCCGGCAGTGTATCGCGCCTTACTTGGCGGCCATTATTTTGATGATGGTGTACAAATGACTTGGTTATTACCAACCGATTTTTATCTGCAAGCCAGCGTCGAAGCGTTAGGTGGTAAGCCATTAGATGCTGGTTATGATAAGCCAGCGACGGTGGGGGTATATACGGCTAACCTCCAAGTGGGGGCTGATATTGGACTTGAACACAGTTGGCGCTGGGGAATCAGTTCACTGTATAACGGTAATGGCCGTCAGTTTTCAGGCGCACACGATCACAGCCACGATCATGACCATGATCACGATCATGCCGGTCATTCGCATGGGCCCTCATTAACAGGTCGTAATTTGTACGGTACGGATTTCACGTGGAAATGGGCACCGGAAGGTAATTATCGTCAACGTAATGTAAGAGCAACAACCGAGTTTTGGTATTTGGACAATCGCTTTGATACACAAATGGCGACAGCTCCAGGCGCGAAACAAAGTGCTAATGGTTGGTACGCAGAAGTGGCTTATCAATTTAATCCGACTTGGACAGTGAGTACCCGTTATGGAAAAATGCGCACCGTGAGTGGCGATGTCCATGCGCATGATGATCATTTCCATGGTGAATTCAGTCGTGATGATTTGAAAGAGTGGGATCTGGCATTAGATTGGCACGCGTCTCATTTTGGTCGGGTACGTGGACAAATTACCCGTGAAAATCATACTCAGGGCGATCAAACCTTATTCAGTTTACAATATGTCATGTCTTTTGGAGCGCACCATGCTCATGCGTTTTAAATTATTGAGTCTATTCGCTTGTGTCAGTATGCCGGCGATGGCGAGCTTAAATGTGTTTGTTTGTCAGCCCGATTGGGCTGACTTAGTCCATGCTCATGCGCCGCAGGCACAAGTTTTTTCAGCCACTACGGCATTGCAAGATCCTCATTATGTACAAGCTCGCCCTTCACTGATTGCGCGCATGCGCAATGCCGATTTGGTGGTTTGCTCCGGCGCTGAACTGGAAATTGGTTGGCTGCCTGAGTTGCAGCGGCAGAGCCGTAATCGTCAAGTACAAAATGGTCAGCCTGGTTTGTTTTGGGTCAGTGATTATGTGCGTTTACTGGATGAGCATGATCACGTTGATCGCTCCATGGGCGATGTTCATGCCCATGGTAATCCCCACGTTCAGTTTGCGATTGGTGATATGATTGCTGTGTCACGCGCATTGAGTGATCGTCTGGCATTGCTAGCCCCCGATGATGCTCCGAAGTTTAAAGCCAATGGCGCACGCTTTCGCTGGCAATGGCATAAAAAAATGCAAGAGTGGCAAGCGCGAGCTGTGCCTCTACATGGGATGGAAGTGGCGGGGTATCACAGCACATTCGCCTATTTATTTGATTGGCTCAGCATGGAACAAGTCGCGGATTTAGAACCAAAACCTGGTATTCCGCCAACGGCGGGTCATTTAAATCGCTTAGCACAGCAAGATTGGTCGAGTTTATCCGGTATTGTTTATGCCTCTCACCAGCCTAAAGATGCGGCTTATTGGTTAGCATCGCGTACCAATGTGCCGGTGGTGGAACTGGCGCAAAGTGTTGGTGGACAGCCGAATACCTCATCATTAGTTGCACTGGTCGATGATTCTATTGAGCGCTTATTGAGCCTAGTTAAGGAACAATAATGAGTGCTTACGGATGGATGTTAGCCCCATTGTTGATTGGTTTTATCTCTTTATGGATCAACTGGATTCTGGGTAGGCAGGTGCTAGAGCGAGGGGTGATATTTATTGACCTAGCGATGGCGCAAATGGCGGCGGTCGGTATGTTAGCGATGGAGTTATGGTGGCCGCAATACAGCAGTTCCTTATGGTGGAAAATGTTGGCTGCCAGCTTAGTCACCTTTAGTATGGCGGGGTTGTTGTGCTTTTTTGAGGGGCGAATCAAAACCCATTTGGAAGCCTTCATTGGACTCTTTTATGTGTTGGCTGCTTGTGCAGCAATGCTATTGGTCGCTCAGCAGCCGCATGGTAAAGAAAGTATAGAGAGTTTACTAAACGGTCGCTTATTGTGGGCTCAATGGCAAGACGTGATTCCCGTATTGGTTATTGCTCTCGCGATGTTAATCGTTGTGCGTTATCGCTCCTGTTGGTTACAAGGTAAGGCGTTTTATTTTCTATTCGCTGTTGCCATCCCACCGCTCGTGATTAACTTAGGGGTGTACTTAGAGTTTGCCTCGTTAATTATACCAGCGTTGGCGGTATGCTATTTACCTTGGCAACGTAAAACCGCTGCTGGCTTAGCAATAGGTTATATCGCCATGATGGCTGGATTTGCAGCTTCTCTTTATTGGGATTGGCCGATTGGCCCTGCTGTGGTGTTTACGATGATATTGTGCGCGGCAGTAATGGTGTTTGGCGCTCAAGCAAGAGTCTTGCGTCAATAAGATTCAGCTTTTAACCCATAACTCAAAAACCATAACTCAAAAATAAGGCGCAGTAATGCGCCTTATTTTTAAATCTGTAAACAGAATGCCGCTACTGTGCTAAGCCATCATTGGTACCAATACCATAGTACCGATAATCACGGTGATAAGACCTGCCAACACCGGAACAGAAGTACGTTTAACGACTTCAAAAGGACTGATATGCGCCATACCTGCGGTGGCAACTACGACCCCTGATACCGGAGAAACGGTACGGCCTAGATTTGAAGCTTGTAACATCGGAATAATTAAAAACGCTGGGTTAACGCCCATTTTCGCGGCTAGTGCTGGGGCAAGTTCCACAAATGCATAAAACGGAGCATTACCCGAGCCTGTGGCGATAGCCGCAGCCATGGTTAAAATGGTTAAAATTAGCATCAGTGCTAAACCACCAGCGCCAGCGGTTTCGGCTAATCCAAGTAGGTTATCAATCGCACCAATCGACATCAGTCCTTGAGCAAAAACCCCTGCCGCAACCAACAGCATCACCACGCCTTTAAATGCCTCTGCCATACCTTCATAGCAAGATTCCAGATCTTCGAGTGTTTTCTTACCATCAAAGCGTTTAGTGATGAAATCAATCACCGCACCAGCAAAAATCGATACGACAACAATGGTGTAAATATCCAACGATAAGCCGGGGATGGTTTCTCCATTAAATAGGAAAACGCCAATAATTGGTAAGAAAGGCAAAATCGCGTAATAGGCTGGCGCTTTCACTTCAATCGCAGAAACGTCTACGCGTTCCATTGGAGTATTGTCTCGCTTATCAAGGTATTTATTCCAGAAGAAGGTAGCGATTGCCATCACGATGATCGCACAAATGGAAACAGGAAGAACGGTTTCTACCGCAAAGACATGCAAAGCTAGCCCAGACTTTTCTGCCGCGATCACCACATCGCCAGAAGTAGGGGATAAAATAATGGCGGCTGGAGAAGCGCACACCGCTACTGCAGCAGGGCGAGAAATACCCATCGCCGTCATCATAGGGAAGAGAGTTGCCATCAGTAGCACGCCTAGGCCTGTTGCAGAGCTTACCGCAAGGGACATTAAGCAAGCGACAATGTAAGCTGCAACCAGTAAGACATAAGGCGAGCGAATAACAGAAAGTGGCTTAGAAAACTGTTTAACCACTACGTTATTTGCCCCGATATGGGTCATATAAGCGGCAAAACCGCACAATAACATGATTTGCATACCTAAACCGCCACCACGGTTTTGTAGGGTAAACTTCACATATTCCATTGAATCGGTAATCAAGTTACCGGTTGGTGTAATTGATGCGGGTAAAATCGCGTAGCCTAATATCCCAGTCATTAATAATAAGGCTATTCCGGCGGTTAATAGTACCCCCGCTGGTTTATAGCCCTTAACGATAAAATAACCGACCGCAATGGTGACGATTGCGCCAATCAGCAGTTCAAGCATAGTCTTCTCCAGTAAAATGGGCTTCACCCATGTAACAAATTATGGCTTTTTGTAACTGGAGAATTTACTGAAAACTTGGCAATAGCACGAGCTTAACTTACTACTAGTATGATCTAAAACAAATGAAAATATTGGCAGAATAAAAATCCGTATAAATACGTTGTTGTATTGATTTTTATTGGTTATTGGCGTGTTAAATTAATAATGCTTGCTGATTTTTCTGGTGTGTATTTTGGTGGTGAGTGATATGACCATGCGGGGAGTTTTCGCCGAATGAACATTCAATCATTATGTTCATACGGCAGTTACTATCACCCGTTTGAAGAGATCATGAATATACCCTTCCTACTTGAATCTGCAGCGGTGTTGGCTACGCTCGTTCACCCCAATCACATCGTTTGCCTATGCTCATGGGGATTCACTCACTTGCCGCCTGCCTGCAACTCCAAGTCGTTTGGGTATAGCTTAATAAGCATACGGCTTGGTTAATAGCTGCCAACGTTGCTTTTTCTCTTGTAGACGCATCTTTACTTGTCGATAGCGTGTTGTGAGGATCGAGCGTTCATAACTCTGTATCGCTGAATTGGCTTTGCTTTCTAACACCTGTTTTTTCAGATCGTAATAATCGTGAAGTGTTTCAACAAAACCATCAAATTCTTGTTGAATATGAGTAAAGATCCGCTGATGTTGCCGCTGTTGACTGAGGATTTTTTTCGCATACTTTAAACGCATTTCTGCCCGTGCAGTTTCAATTTTCAGTGCCGGCGCGACGCGTAATTTTTTGGCTAATCCCAACCAGGAACATATTTTGATTACCCATTTGGTTGGGTCATAGTGCCACCACTGAATTCCATTACGGTAATCGTTTTCAAAAATATGGTGATAATTATGGTAGCCCTCACCAAAGGTAAAGAAAGCCAAAATTCCGTTATCACGTGCGGTATTTTTATCGGTATAGGGCTGCTTACCCCAAATGTGGGCCAGTGAATTGATAAAAAAGGTCGTGTGATGGTTAAGGACTAATCTGACCGCGCCAATAATCAGTAACATACCGATGATATCTTGATACCACCAACCGAGCAGTAAAGGCACGCCTATATTCATGACAACTGCCAGTGGAACATAATATTTATGTTGCCACATGACAATTTTATCTTTTTGTAGATCACGACAATTCGTGTAATCAGCGTAAGTGGCTTGATTATAGTGGCGAAGCATCCAACCGATGTGTGAATACCAAAATCCACGCTTGGCGGAATAGGGATCTTTATCGTTTTGGTCGACAAATTTGTGGTGGACTCTATGATCCGATGCCCAGTGTAGAGCACTATTTTGCAGCGCGAATGCACCGCCTAATGCACACAGTAAACGGATTAGCCAGTGTGCTTCGAAAGCTTTATGTGACCATAGACGATGGTAGCCTACGGTAATGGATAAATTACAAAATGAAAAGCAAACCACTAGCCAGAAAAGATGTTCCCAGCTATAGCCAAATTGCCAGCCATACCAAGGGGCAACGAATGCCGCCAGACCAAAGCTGAGTGAAAAAATCATGACATTAAGCCAGATCAATGGTGGTTTATTAACCATATAAAAGTGCCCTTTAGCTTACAACTGTGCACTAGAATATCAGCGTACAGTTGTAAGTCAAAAAGGTTTTGCTACAAAGTGTGATCCGAACATCACCGACGGACTCAATCGCTGATTAACCATTCACTTGCTGTCTTCGGTTATATCAAGTAGCGTAAACAGTGACGGCTTGATCCTTTGGAGGTATAGATGACACTTAACTTAAGCCAATATGATGGGCTGATTTTTGATATGGATGGTACTTTGATCGATACGATGCCAGCGCATCTTCAAGCGTGGCAAGCGACCGCAGACCATTTTAATTTTCCCTTTGATGGAAAATGGCTACATAGCATGGGAGGCATGCCGAGTTTTAAGATTGTCAGTGAGATCAATCGACGATTCGACTTAGATCTGAATGCTCATCAGGTCGCTGACCATAAAATGCATACCTTTGCACAATTGGCCGATAAGGGAGGTTTGATTTCTGCGACGTATGACATTTTTTGTGCTCAGCTAGGTAAAAAGAAAATCGCGATAGGCACAGGCAGTCAGAGAGGATCAGCGGAAAACTTATTAGCTCAGGTTGAGGTACTTGATAAACTTGATGCTTTAGTCACGGCAACGGATGTGGAACATCATAAACCTCATCCTGAAACATTTTTACGTGCTTGCCAGCTGCTTGAGTTAACACCTAAACAGTGCGTGGTATTTGAAGATACTGAACTTGGTATGCAAGCGGCGCATGCAGGCGGAATGGATTGTGTATTAGTGACCGCTGCGGGGTTAGTTTTTTATCCAGTGAATCGAGTGTTAACGGTAACCGCTTAAGATGGGAAAGGGGTAATCAGTCGGTTAGATACGGTCAGATAAGAGTCATTATGATGAGTTTTATTCACAATGACTCTTGTTGACGGTTATACCAAGGCTAAGCTGAGTTATTGGATTTCAATCAGTTCAACATCAAAAATCAACGTTGCTGCAGGAGGAATGGGACCCGCCCCATTTTTGCCGTAAGCCAAATGACTAGGAATAAAAAAGCGCATTTTTTGTCCTTCCACCATCAATTGCACACCTTCTTGCCAACCTTTAATGACTTGATTTAAGCCAAACACAATGGGCTCATTACGTTTAATGGAGCTATCAAAGACGCTGCCATCAAGAAAACGACCTTCATAATGCACTTTTACCCGACTCGTTGGGCTAGGATGAGTTTCGCCAGTACCCGCTTGTAAGAGTTGGTACTGTAAGCCACTTTCAGTTTCAATGACGTCATTTTGTTGGCGGTTTTCTTGTAAAAAGCGTTCTCCTACCGCATGATTTTGTTCCGCTATCTTACTGTTATTCCAGCTTCGATAGATAAAAAACACGGCTAATAAGAGAACGAGAACAATCAATATTTTATTCATAATACAGATACTTTATTAAGGTTGTTTAAGTAAATAAGTCAGCGTTTCTGCCATATTGGCTAGGTCACTATGACCGCTAGTTAACAGCAGGTATTTACCGTTAACAATAAAAGTGGGGACCGCATTAATTTGCGATTGTGTCGACATTTGCTCTGCAGAAGCGAGCATTGTCATTAGCTGTTGTTGCTGCATCTCATTAAAATCATAGGGACTAATGATATGTCGGCTATGAAAGGCATGATCAATGGCGGCTTTACGCTCTGCTGGCGTGGTGCCTTCAGGCATTTGTACGGCAGCAAATAGGTCATCCATCATATCGTGATCAGGGATGTCATCCAACTGCATCACTGCACTGTAATAAATCATCGCGCCCAGTTGAGCGCCTTGATTAAAAGTAACATGCAGTTTGCCGAAGCGTTGCCCAGTGAGCTGTTCGAGTTCAGGCAAAAACGTTTCCATGGTTCGGCAGTGAGTACAAGTGAGTGCAAACACTTCGGTGATCGGCGCAAGAGAAGGAGAGCTCAGAGGGTTAGATAATTTCTGGTAATGAACACCTTGCTTAGGGCCTGTTGGCTCGCTACAACCAAGAATCAACACTACGCTAATGATAAGCCCACAAAAGCGAATAAAATTTTTTTTCATAATCAACCAAATTAAAATCATAAAGAGAGCTCAGTCTAACCAGTTCTGTTTGTGAGGCAAACAGCAGAAGAGCAAATTGTTAGCAATACATCATAAAGTTTTGCGCTGGCGGCCGATAACCAAGGTGATACTAAAAAATGGGAACCCAACGGATGAAAGTCTTCATACTATCACTGCTACTGTTTTTATCGGGGTGTGGCTCTCTGGCGACTGATAAAATGTTCAAAAGCAATTTATTAGACACCGCACCGAAAAATGATGCCGAGGTTCGTTATCCTGACTGGCGTTTGGCTCCTGCTTCACTTATGGCCGCAAAACCCGAGTCTATGCCTGCTACGCATCAACCGATGAAAACCCTCTCCGATAGTAGTTTAGAAAGCTTCCTGTCCGCCAATGGCTTAGATTATGAACTTATCCCTGGCGATCATACGATGGTCAAACTCAAACGTGCAGTGCAGTTTCAAACTGGATCGGCGGTGGTGCCAAGTGCATCAGTACAATGGCTCGCCCAACTCGGACGCTATTTAGCGAATACGCCACAGATTGATATTGTGATTGAAGGGCACACCGATAATACCGGCACTGAGCGATTTAACGACGGTCTTTCAATGCGCCGAGCGGATATGGTGAAAAATATTTTACTTGAACAACAAGTATCACTAGCCGCCATTTATACCCGTGGTTATGGCGAGCATACTCCTGCTTGTACCAATCAAACGCCTCAAGGCCGAGCTTGTAATCGTCGTGTTGAATTGCTGATGATTATGGATAGTCAGTAAGTGATGATGAATACGGTTAAATGTGACTGACTGAATAGTTTTTACGGTTCATTTAAGCGTAGATTGATAGTTTTCACGCTTGTGCAACTAAAATGAGACAATACTTTGAAACATTTCTCTATTTTGTGTATACAGTCGCCACAAAACCAATCATAGGTTACGAAATTATGTCAGGCCGTCAGTTTTCCTCAACAAAAGAAGTTCCCGTTAGCCAACACGATCAACTGGTTTCAACCACCGATTTAAAAGGTGTGATCACCTATTGTAATGAAACCTTTTGTCGTATTGCCGGATTTACCGAACAAGAGCTATTAGGACAAAATCATAACATTGTACGCCATGATGATATGCCTAAAGCGGCGTTTGCTGATATGTGGAAGCGCCTCAAACAAGGCCATGCTTGGCGTGGAATCGTCAAAAATAAAACCAAAGATAATGGCTATTACTGGGTGGATGCCTATGTGACGCCTATTTATGAAAACGGAAAAATAGCTGGTTATCAATCAGTACGAGTCAAGCCTGAACGCCGTTGGGTTGATATTGCTAACAAAGCCTACCAAGGGCTGCGTCAAGCTGAACGCTCTGGTCGTAAATTTTCACTGACAATCGCGGATTCCGTTCGTTATGCGATATTACTTGGTTCATTGAGTGCTCCGATTGCAGCTTATTTGTGGGGTGATCAGAGCACTCAGCTTTTGGCAAGTATTTTCCCTGCTCTTTCACTGGGCTTGTTTTTTCGTCAAGAGCTGATTGATACGCCGCGTCAGCTCGCTCAACTACGCCAACAATACGACAGCGTTAGTCGATTGATTTACTCAGGTAATAGTCAGTTTTCAATTGCTGATTATCATTTAAAAATGGCGTCTGCACGGATTCGAACGGTATTAGGCCGGATGATGGATTCGGCGAAACCATTACAAGTTATGGCCAATACCTTACACAAAACCAGTACGGAAGTAGCACAAGCCTTAACCCAGCAAGAAAAAGATATTCGTCGGGTAATGCAAGCTACCGATGAGGTCGAAGCCGCTGCCAATGCTGTATCTGACAATACCCAAGTCTCCTATGCGTTAATTGATCAGGCTCGTGTGGAGTGTACTCAAAGCAGACAGAGCATTGATCTGACTCAGAAAAATTTATTACAGCTCAACGAGCAAGCAGAAAGAGCGACTCAAACCACTTATGCTTTGAGCGATCAAGCTCAGCGAGTGAGTCAATTGATGGGAGAAATCGGCGGAATTGCTGATCAAACCAATCTGTTGGCGTTGAATGCGGCGATTGAAGCGGCGCGAGCCGGTGAGCAAGGACGTGGTTTTGCTGTGGTTGCTGATGAAGTCCGTGCATTATCGGGACGTACGCAAAAAGCCACCGAGCAGATCCAAGCGAGTATCAATGCGATGTTGCAAGCGATTGATGGATGGCAAAAAGAAATTCATCAAAGTCAGCAGCAAACCCAAGCTTGTGGCGAGGTTGCTGAGCAAAGTGCTTCTCGTTTACAACAAGTTGAAAGTTTATTACTAGAAATGCACGATACGGTGGCGGATATGGCGAAAGCGGCGCAGTCGCAACGTGATATCACTCATCAAGTCAATCAACATATTCACTCGATTGCCTCTGCCGCCACTCAAAATCTTGTTGCAACCCATAAAGTTGAAGAATATAGCATTGAAATGAATCATAAAGTTGATGATTTTCATCAACTTGCGAAAAGGTTTGAAGAGAAATAAACGATGTATCAAAGTAGAAAACAAGGTATGACGTTACTGTCTAAGCGCATGATAGTCGGCAGCAGTTTACTTATTTCGTTGTTGTCAGCAACGAGTGCCTTCGCCAGTGACAAGAACCCATGTCATATTATTTATGATGCGGGCAGTAGCGGTACGCGAATGTATGTCTATGAGCAGCGTTCAGACCAATGGAAAGTTCATAAAGGTCCTAAGATGGAGGCTTTAGCCGATCCTATTCGCCAGAATAGAGGGAAAACCGCGCAGGATATTCCACTAGTGGTCACTCAGTTGGCTGATACATTACAACAGATAAAGACAGAGGGGCCGCGCAATAATAAGGGCAAGCCAGCATGGCGAGCCTTTAACTGGCAAACGGCCTGTGAACTGCAGTCGGTGATGGTGTATGCCACGGCAGGCATGCGTATTGCTGAGCAAAATAATCCACAACAAAGTCAACAAATGTGGCAAGCGCTGAATCAAGCTTTACGCCAGCAATTGCCTGATTCGGTTGACGTGGTGACGAAAACCCTTTCCGGCTATGAAGAGGGATTATACGCTTGGTTAGCGGTACACGATGAAGTGCAAAATACGCAATTTGGTATTGTAGAAATGGGCGGAGCTTCCAGCCAGATTACTTTCCCATGCCCCGATTGCGAACCTAATGATGCATTACATCGTGTCAAAGTTGGAAATCAAGAGTTACCCATGTACAGCTACTCATTTTTAGGCTTGGGGCAAGATGAGGCGGCGAAAGTATTGGGCATTGCTGAAAGTTGCCAACATGGTATAGGCAGTCGTCAAAAAAATTGGCAGTTATCAGCGTGTCAAGAGACGCTGAAATTGACTCAGTCAGGCGGTATTTTAGATCCTTATAACTATCAGTATCAGCAACAAGCCCAGTATCGAAAAATCCCCACCGAACAAGGTAGGCAAGTTGAATGGTATTTGACGGGAGCGTTTAAGCATCGTCAAACGAATGATGAGCAGCAGTGTTGTATCAATAGCGGTGCTTGCCATAAACCGGAAACGTCGTGTTTTCGTGTCGCTTATCTACCCAAATACCTGCAAGCATTAGGCGTACCCAATGATGCACCAGTAAAAAAAGACGCCGATTGGCCACTCGGAGCAGCGATCTGTCGCAGTAATGATTGTTTAGCCAATGCTGAGCCTCCGGTATGTCGATGGAATAAAAACGGTTGTTTATAATCCTCGGTTGAGTCTAACCACACAGTTTGAAATAAAAATCCCGCCAAGGCGGGATTTTTTATAAAGTCAGTTCGGTTAACGATTAAGCCAATAGTTCGTTAGCAGTTTTCACCACATTTTCAGTTGTAAAGCCAAACATCTTGAATAACTGATCCGCTGGTGCCGATTCACCAAAGGTCGTCATACCGATGATCTTGCCACCAAAACCAACGTACTTGTACCAGAAATCAGCAATGCCTGCTTCAATCGCGATACGCTTGGTCACGTCTGCAGGTAATACTGCTTCACGGTAAGCGGCATCTTGCTTATCAAAGGCATCGGTCGATGGCATTGAAACCACGCGAACGTGCTTACCTTGCGCTTCAAGTTCAGCCGCTGCATTCACCGCGAGCTCCACTTCAGAACCGGTTGCAATCAAGATAAGCTCTGGTTTGCCAGCGCAATCCTTAAGGATATAACCACCTTTAGCAATATCAGCCACTTGCACTGCGGTGCGAGGCTGCTGAGCAAGGTTTTGACGTGAGAATATCAGCGCTGATGGCGCATCTTTACGTTCAATGGCTAGTTTCCATGCGACTGCAGATTCCACTTGGTCACAGGGACGCCATGTGCTCATGTTTGGTGTTAAGCGTAGAGAAGCAACTTGCTCAACCGGTTGGTGAGTCGGGCCATCTTCACCTAGACCAATCGAATCATGCGTATAAACCTGAATGTTTTGGATCTTCATCAGCGCCGCCATACGCAGTGCGTTACGGGCGTATTCCATAAACATTAAGAAAGTCGCGCCGTAAGGGACAAAGCCACCGTGTAATGCGATACCGTTCATGATCGCTGTCATACCAAATTCACGCACACCGTAATGAATGTAGTTGCCAGAGAAATCTTCAGCGGTGAGTGATTTTGAACCAGACCACATGGTCAGGTTTGATGGCGCTAGGTCAGCAGAGCCGCCCATGAATTCTGGTAATAATTTACCGAACGCTTCAAGGGCATTTTGCGATGCTTTACGTGACGCAATGTTGGCAGGGTTAGCTTGTAACTCAGCAATGATAGCATTGGCTTGCTCTTCCCACTGCGCTGGAAGGTCGCCATTAACGCGGCGTTTAAACTCAGCCGCTTCTGCTGGGTACTCAGCAGCGTAAGCCGCAAACTTCTCATCCCAAGCTGCTTCTTTAGCTTGGCCTGCTTCTTTGGCGTCCCACTGAGCGTAAATATCAGCCGGAATTTCAAATGGGCCATATTGCCAACCAAGGAATTCACGCGCCGCTTTGATTTCATCGTGGCCTAGTGGCGCACCGTGACAATCATGAGAACCTGATTTGTTTGGCGAGCCAAAACCGATGATGGTTTTAGTACAGATGAGTGTTGGACGCGGATCGGCTTTGGCGGCTTCAATCGCTGCGTTGATCGCTTGTGCATCATGGCCGTCAACCGCTGGGATCACATGCCAGCCGTAAGCTTCAAAACGTTTTGGCGTGTCATCGGAGAACCAACCTTCAACATGACCGTCAATCGAGATGCCGTTGTCATCCCAAAACGCAATCAGTTTGCCAAGGCCAAGTGTACCAGCTAATGAACAGGCTTCATGGGAGATACCTTCCATCAAACAGCCGTCGCCCATAAATACGTAAGTAAAGTGGTCAACGATGTCATGCCCTGGCTTGTTAAACTGAGCCGCGAGCGCTTTTTCAGCCATCGCCATGCCCACCGCATTGGTAATACCCTGACCTAGAGGGCCAGTGGTGGTTTCAATACCTGGCGCGTAACCGTATTCTGGATGGCCTGGAGTTTTAGAATGCAATTGACGGAAGTTTTTCAAATCGTCAATTGATAGCTCATACCCAGTTAGATGCAACAGTGAGTAAATCAGCATTGAACCATGGCCGTTCGACAGCACAAAGCGGTCACGGTCAGCCCATTGTGGGTTTTGTGGGTTGTGATTGAGGTGTGAACGCCAAAGTACTTCAGCGATATCCGCCATACCCATTGGTGCACCTGGGTGACCAGAATTGGCTTGTTGTACACCATCCATGCTCAATGCACGGATTGCGTTAGCGAGTTGTTTACGTTCCATAATAATTACCGACAAATAATAGATTTAGAAAGGAAAGGGGAACGTCAATCGTTCCCCAAATTTTAATTCTTGAGCGAATTACAGTTTTGCTGCAATCATGACTTCCAGTTTACCTTGGTCAACGGCGAAGTTACGGATACCTTCAGCCAGTTTTTCCACTGCCATTGGATCTTGATTATGTTCCCATAGGAATTCAGCGTGAGTCATTGGTGCTGGGCGAGCTTTGCTGCCTTTTGAGTCGACCAATTTCTCAACCACTTCACCTTCTGCAGCTTCAAGTTCAGCCAGTAGAGAAGGAGCAATCGTTAAGCGGTCGCAACCCGCAAGCTCTAAAATCTCACCGATATTACGGAAGCTTGCGCCCATCACTACTGTGTTGTAGCCGTGCTCTTTGTAATAGTTGTAGATTGTGGATACTGACACTACGCCTGGATCTTCTTGCGGTGCAAAATCACGACCTTCTTTTGCTTTGTACCAGTCCATGATACGGCCAACAAATGGTGAGATGAGGAATACACCAGCTTCAGCACAAGCACGAGCTTGCGCGAAAGAGAACAATAGGGTTAGGTTACAGTTGATGCCTTCTTTCTCAAGAATCTCCGCCGCGCGGATACCTTCCCACGTTGAAGCCAGTTTAATTAGGATGCGATCATTTTTGATCCCAGCATCGTTATACATTTTGATCAGTTGGCGAGCTTTGGCGACACTGCCTTCGGTGTCGTAAGAGAGACGAGCATCGACTTCAGTTGAGATGCGTCCTGGGATAGTTTTCAGGATCTCTTTACCAATGTTCACTGCCAACATATCGCAGGTATCTTGAATTTGTTGTGCTTTGTCTGAACTTTGCGATTTTGCGTAGTCGATAGCAGCATCAATCAGCGGCGCGTATTCTGCGATTTGGGCAGCTTTTAGGATCAGCGAAGGGTTGGTGGTAGCGTCTTCAGGTTGGTATTTTTTAATGGCATCGATTTCACCAGTATCCGCAACCACAGTAGTCAGTTTACGAAGTTGCTCTAATTTGTTGCTCATATCGTTCATCCTATTTCTTTTGGCCAAGCCAATGTATGGCAGAAAAGCTAACGCAATTATGATCAGCGACCGAACTTATGTTATGAACATTTGCTCGTTCGTTGAGTAAATGATGTGACCATCTTTATCTTATCCACTTAGAAAGTCAATCATAGTTAGTGGCTTATGGTGATGTGAATCAACAATTTTATGTTATTTATTTCGCAGGTAGAAAAAGAAACGTTTGCCTAATCGAAGCTAGTTACGACAAGGGTTGATTGAGAGAAACCTGTTACGCTGAGAAAATGTCATTGTCATGAACAAATGTTGCAAATGGAGGCGGACTTCACTTATCCTAGCACGATGAGCATATGCTCAATATTCGTTTTTTTGCGCGCCCGATCCTTACTGTTTGAAGCGTTAATTGTCAGCGTGCACATGTTTTTTGTCATCCACCTATTCGCTGCGGCTCTCAACTTCAATGGGTTGGCAGAATAAAGAGATCATCATGACGACTTTGCATCAAGATATATCTGTTGAAAGTACCGATTTACTAACGGAAGTTTCTGTCGCTTATTATCAAGATGGAGCGACCCAAGAAGAGATATCTAAAAAATTTGCTATCTCACGAGCGAAAGTTGGACGTATGCTCAAGCAGGCGCGTGATGAAGGTATTGTCGAAATCACCGTTAAATACCACCCTGTTTTTAGCGCGAAAATTGAGCAGCGGTTGATTGAACGTTTTGGTATAAAACGTGCCCTAGTCGCCTTGGATCAACCGAATGAAGAGCAACAAAGGCAACAAGTTGCGGGCTTAGTTTCAAATTATCTATCCGGCACGTTAAAAAATGGCATGGTCGTGACTATCGGACAAGGTCGAAATGTCTCGGCAGTTGCCCATCATATCGGCGTCATTACGCCACGAGATTGTAAGTTTGTATGCAGTATTGGCGGTATTCATCCTCGTGGGGGGATGTTTAATGCCGATCATATTTGTCGCCAAATGGCCAAAAAATACGGTGGCACATCGGAAACGCTATACGCTCCGGCTTATGCGGAAAATCGTGCGCAAAAATTGGCTTTTATGCAAAATGCGACGGTTAAGCAAACCTTAGATTTAGCTCGTAAAGCCGATATTGCCTTAGTAGGGATTGGCGATATGAGTGAAAACAGTTATATGGTTGATCTCGGTTGGTTTACCCCCGATGAAGTCGTTCAGTCTCGTTTACAGCAAGGTGTGGTTGGCGATTTTGCTGGTTACGATTTCTTTAATATTCATGGGCAAATCGCCAATACCGTGATGAGTGATCGAGTGATTGGATTAGGGATTGAAGAGTTTCGACCCATCTCTGAAGTGATCGCTATTGCGGCTGAAAATAGCAAGCCGCTGGCGTTGCTGGGAGCATTACGCACTGGAGCGATAGATGTTATTGCCACGAGTGTCAGTAATGCTCTGACAGTATTAAACCTCGATGAGCAGATGCGCAACGTGCAGTAGATGATTAACGCAGTACCATCCGTCAATGATAATGACGCGATCAGGATGGCTCGATAGGTAGCTCATTACGTTGTCCCCACTCTGTCCATGAACCGTCGTAAATGGCGAGGTTTTGATAACCACAAAGATAAGCGGCGAGAAGAACAATACACGCCGTCACGCCAGATCCGCAGCTAAACAGATACTCATCAGCAGCCGATAGACTATCGGCGAGAATAGGGGTTAATTCGTCGATTGGTTTTAGCTCGCCACCATTCATCAAGTGAGTAAAGGGCAGATTGCATGAATGCGGGATATGACCACTTCGTATGCCTGGGCGAGGTTCAGGAATCAGAGCTAGAAAACGCTCTGCTGAGCGTGCATCGATGGTAAGGCTGGCCGGATCGTTGAGTTTGCTCAATACGTAGTTAGCATCAACAAAGTAACGCGGCTCAAGTTCACCAGTAAAATCACCGTTCTCTACGGTCGCTAAGTACGCTTGAGCCAAAGGATAACCTGCCTTTTTCCATGCTGGTAATCCACCATTGAGAATATAGACTTGCTGATGACCGAAAGCATGGAACATCCACCAAGCGCGGGGAGAAGCAAACGTCCCACTATTATCGTAGACGACAATCACTGAATCTTGGTTGATGCCCAATTGTTGCGCGAGATGGTTAAAACGCGTTTGGGCAGGCATCATGTGTGGCAAAGCACTATCAATATCACAAAATTCATGGTCGTAATCAAATCGACGTGAGCCGGGGATTTTGTTTTGCCAATCTTTTTCACCTTCGCTCGGAATCTGAAATTCAATGCTGCAATCCAAAATGACTAACTGAGGTAAGCTTAAATGTTCATAGAGCCAAGTTGGAGTAATCAGTGGGGACATGCGGCTTATTCCTTATAATAAGGGGGAGTAGTGAGCATGCGGCTAAATAACAATACCGCGTTTTTCACGTCGTTATCCTTCAGGTGTGGCAAATTGGGCAACTGGCCTGTTTAGGTAAAGTCATCTCACGCCAGGTCATTGATAAGGCATCCAAGATTAAAAGCTTACCCAGTTTGGTGTGTCCATAATCGGCGATGATTTTTATCGCTTCCATGGCTTGGACTGCGCCAATAATACCGACGACAGGTGCCATTACTCCCGCTTCAACGCAAGTGAGTACGTGGTGGCCAAAAAGAGCACTTAAGCATTGGTAGCAAGGTTCATCAGGATGCTGGTATCGAAATATACAGACTTGGCCTTCCATACGAATCGCCGCGCCAGATATTAACGGCGTTTTCGTTGCAAAGCAGAGTCGATTCAATTGATTACGCGCCTCGACATTATCCGAAGCATCGACTACTACAGTATGTTGTTCGATTAAGCGTTTTAGCGGCTCGTCAGCCAAACGTTGATCCACCGTATTGACGGTTAGATAAGGATTGAGTTGGCGCAACGATTCTGCGGCAGAGTCGACCTTTTTACGACCGACATCGGCATCACTATGTAACACTTGGCGCTGTAAATTCGATAGTTCGACGCAGTCATCATCGATCAAGGTTATCGTACCGACACCTGCCGTAGCCAGATATTGACTGGAGGCACAGCCCAAGCCTCCTGCACCTAAAATTAATACAGAGCTTTGTTTAAGTGCCTCTTGCCCTTCAAAATCAAACTGGTTAAGGATGATTTGCCGGTTATAACGCAGCATCTCTTGGTCAGATAAAATATCCATAGTGTTCCTTAAGATAAACAGGCATTAAACAACTGAATATTCACGATTTCACCAGCCTCTACTCGCCCACGATCCTGCTCTAATACCACAAAACAATTAGCAAGGCTCATTGAACGAAAAGCGCCAGAACTTTGATTGCCGGTGCTCTCTACGACAAACTGTCCATTTTCAAGGTGATAAATACCACGCTGATAGTCGGTGCGGCCTGGCGATTTTTTGAAGGGACTTTTGGTTCGTGCAGGAATAGACGGAGGCGCTTGCCATTCGCTGTGTCCGGCCAGTTTGGCCAGCATAGGCTGTACCAGAACATACAAAGTCAGCATCGCCGAAACCGGGTTGCCCGGTAAACCACAAAACCAAGCGTTTTCTAATCGACCAAAAGCAAAAGGTTTACCTGGTTTTATCGCGAGCTTCCAAAAACCGATTTCGCCAAGTTCGGCAAGGATATCTTTGGTGTAATCAGCCTCGCCGACACTAACTCCACCAGACGTGACGACGACATCCGCAAGCTGTTGCGCTTGATTAAAGGTCGCTTTTAATGTCGCTGGGCAATCAGGGATGATCCCCAGATCGATAGCCTCGCAGCCAAAATTTTCAATCAACGGTTTAATACCATAGCGATTGCTATCGTAAATCTGTCCTTCAGAGAGCGTCTCACCGAGTGGTTTTAGTTCATCTCCGGTAGAGAAAAAGGCGACTTTAGGTTTACGTAATACGTTCACATGACTGATACCCAAAGTCGCGATCATTGGGATATCACGAACGGTTAAGCGTGCACCTTTGCGCAAGACCAGATCATTGTGTCCGATATCATCGCCCATCGGACGAATGTTGGCATTGGGTTGAACATGGTTCACAGAAAATTGAATACCGTGCTCGGTGACTTGCGCTTGCTCTTGCATGATCACCGCATCGCAACCGATTGGAATTTGTGCGCCAGTCATAATCCGAATACAGGTCAGTGGTGGCCACTCTCCAGTAAATGGTTGACCTGCAAACGATTTTCCTGCTACGGGCAAGGGTTGATTATGGACGATATCAGCGCGTCTGACGGCATAGCCATCCATTGCTGAGTTATCAAAAGGAGGCACAGGAATCGGAGAGAGAACATCTTCGGCTAAGACAAACCCCAGAGCTTCAGCAAGCGGAAGTTGCTGTGTTTGATTCACTGGGGTAATACGAGAAAGCATGGAATGCAGCGCATCTTCAATCGGCATTAAGCCCGGCGCATCACAACAGCCCATATTGTTGATCCTATGGTGGTTATTTTTGTCGGTACTTTAACACAGAAAGGGCATGACAATAATGTCCGCCCATAAAATAGGGATGTAATTATTCAAAAATCCGAGTATTCTTGTCTGCCATTCGAGAGGGGTAATGAAGAGGTAGGGGAAATGTCAATTTTGAGCGAATCCGCCCAGTTAGTGAAAGCAGCACTAGAGAGCCGCGGTCAGGAAACGCCAATGCAACCCAATGCAATTAGCCGTGAAGAGAAAAAAGCGCAAATTGAATTTCATATGCGTGAAGTCTTAACTCTTCTGGGTCTAGATTTAGCGGATGATAGTCTACAAGAGACACCGCATCGGATTGCCAAAATGTATGTCGATGAAATTTTCTCTGGGCTTGATTATAAAAACTTCCCAAAAATTACCGTCATTGAAAATAAAATGAAAGTCAGTGAAATGGTACGCGTCAAGGATATTACCGTGACCAGTACCTGTGAGCATCATTTAGTGACCATCGATGGTAAAGCTGCGGTCGCTTATATTCCACGTGGTAAAATTATTGGCCTATCAAAAATTAATCGCATTGTACGTTTTTTTGCTCAGCGCCCTCAGGTGCAAGAGCGTTTAACGCAACAGATTTTAGTTGCGTTGCAGACGTTACTTGAGTCGGATGATGTTGCGGTGACCATTGATGCTACCCACTATTGTGTAAAGTCTCGAGGTGTCATGGACGCGACAAGCGTAACCACCACGACCGCTTTAGGGGGGATATTTAAATCTAACCCTGCCACCCGCGCCGAATTTTTGCATGGATTACGTTAATACCTCGTTGTGGTGTTAATAGATAAAAAGCCTCTCATCAGAGATAATGAGGGGCTTTTTATTTGCCGCTGGCGCGAGTGATGAGATTGCACGACGTTATCGAGTTAAGCTCAATCTCTCGGGTTGTAGAGCAACAACCTTATTCGTCCAATATCAGCCCAATTCATGCTACAAGGGCAAATAATCGCCATATCCTTCCGCTGCCATTTTCTCTTCTGGAATAAAACGCATTGCCGCAGAGTTCATACAGTAACGCAGGCCAGTAGGTGCCGGACCGTCCTTAAAGACATGACCAAGATGTGAGTCGCCGAACCGACTGCGTACTTCAGTTCTGGTATAGAAAAGACGAAAATCGCTTTTGGTAATAATGTACGCTGAATTAATCGGCTTGGTGAAGCTTGGCCAGCCTGTTCCTGAGCGAAATTTATCTTGCGACGAAAAGAGTGGTTCCCCAGTGACGATGTCTACATAAATACCGCGTTGATGATTATCCCAGTATTCATTATTGAAAGCGCTTTCCGTGCCTTCTTGCTGAGTGACATAATATTGTACATCTGTTAGCTTGGCTCGAATCTCTTCAGGCGATGGCTTGTGGTAGGTCTTGATGTTTTGTTCTGCAAGCGATTTGTCAATCAATTGACGTAATGTGATGGGGTTCTTATTACGCTCACGACCAAAAATTTGGTCTAAATATTGATCTCGTCCTGAAGCATGACGATAGTATTTATAACGAATCGGATTCTTTTTATAAAAATCTTGATGGTACTCTTCCGCGGGCCAAAATTCGGTGTACTCAATCAATTCAGTATTCAGGGGCTTTTGATAAATACCTAAAGCATCAACCTGTTTTATTAGCTGTTGAGCGATCTGCTTTTGGGCTGAATCATGGTAGAAAATCGCCGGTCGATATTGTAGTCCGCGATCTACAAACGAACCTTTTGCATCTGTTGGGTCGATGTGGCGTAAGAAATAATCCAACACTTGTTCATAACTGACCAGATGCTCATCAAAAGTGACTTGAATGACCTCAATATGTCCCGATTTTCCAGATGATACTTGCTGATAGGTTGGGTTTGCTAATGTACCACCTGCGTAACCAGAGACAACATTGACGACGCCCTCGAGTTTTTCTAAATCGGCCTCTGTACACCAGAAGCATCCTCCCGCTAAAGTCGCGATTGCATAAGACGACTCTGCTGCGGATAAAGACGGATTATTCGCTCGAGTAGTGATAGAGAATAGAACTAATAGCGTTAGCACGCTGGAGGAAAACCATATTGTAAAACGCTTCATCTTGCCCTTTACCTATTTTATTTAGATGACCAGTGATGGTGATTATTGCCTATTTAAAACGGCCGTCGTGCTAAAAAGCGGAGTGTATTACCATTGTTTAAGCACGCTAAGCAGTAGTGTCTTATCGACAATATCAAGACTCTGTTATCTATACGTAAAATAGAGCAAGAAAGAGCAACAAAGTGAAGAAATTGCTCTTGCTGATCATGTTATTGGTTAACTCAAACCAATGATGTTGCCATCATCATCGAGATCAATCGCCATAAAACTGGGTTTTGCTGGAAGTCCGGGCATGGTAAGCACGTTGTCACATAGGGCATAAATGAATTCCGCACCAGCACATGGTTTTAACTCTCTAATGGTGAGAGTAAAGGCTTTGGGCGCACCCTTAATGGCTGGATCTCCGGTGAGAGACATCGGATTTTTAGCCAAACAAACGGAGAAATGCTGATAAGATAGCGTTTCTAATTCGGCCAGTTGTTGCTTAGCCAGTGCACTAAGCTCGATGGTCGTTGCGCCATAACTTTTCGCAACCGCAGTGAGTTTATCGAGCAGTGAATCTTGCGCTTGATAAAGAGGTTTAAAATGTGTGGTTTTTTGGCATTGAGCGATGACTTGCTGGGCAAGGTCTAGTGCGCCATGCCCTCCTTGAGAATAGGCATCTGAAACAGTGACTTTGACATCATTAGGTAGACGTTTAATCAGACTAACTAGTTGCTGAAGCTCCTCTTCGCTATCTTGTGGAAAACGATTGATGGCCACCACGGCTGGAATACCATAGCGATTCACATTATCGATATGCCATTGTAAGTTGGTGAAGCCGGCGGTCAGTGCCGCGTTGTCGGGTTGAAAAAGTAACTGACTGTCTATCGGCTTGAATTCAAATAGCCCTGAATTGGCTTTAATTCCACGTAAAGTTGCGACGATAACGGCACAATCTGGGGCTCTATTAGCTACATTGGCTTTAATATTACACGCTTTTTCAAAGCCCATATCAGAGCCAAAACCAGCCTCTGTCACGGTGTAATCCGCTAGCTTACTGGCAATCTCATCAGCAATAATCGATGAATTACCATGGGCAATGTTGGCAAAGGGACCCGCGTGAATGAGGGTTGGAACGCCTTCCAAGGTTTGCATTAACGTTGGCATTATCGTGTCTTTCATACAAACCGCCATAGCCCCCGCGACCTTGAGATCTTCGGCGGTGATCGCTTGTCCATCGAGATCATAAGCGAGAATAATCTGACCAAGTCGGCGACGTAAATCGGCTAAGTTTTTCGCCAGCGCTAAAATCGCCATCAATTCAGAAGCGGCGGAAATATCAAAGCCGTCTTCTCGTTCAATGCCGTTCGTTGTTTGGCCTTCAGGATTACGGCCGACAGTGATGTAACGCAGGGCGCGATCGTTATGATCGACCACTCGTTTCCAAACAATACGTTTAGGATCGATTCGCAGTGCAGGTAACCCTGTCTTTGTGGAGAAATTTTCGTAACTAAGACGAGTTTCGTGGTATAGACGGGCATCAATCGCTGCTGCGGCTAAGTTATGCGCCGAAGTGACGGCATGAATATCACCGGTAAGATGTAAGTTGAGCTCTTCCATCGGTGCAACTTGTGAATAGCCACCACCTGCCGCTCCGCCTTTGACACCAAAAATCGGTCCCATGGAGGGTTGACGGATACAAGCGATAACGGATTTATTTAAGTGCGCAAGACCTTGTGCTAAGCCGATCGTGTTCACCGTTTTACCTTCGCCAAGTGGCGTAGGAGTAATGGCCGTAACTAAGATTAATTTTCCTGAAGAGACATTTTTAAGGCGTTGTAAGCAATGTAATGAAACTTTGGCTTTATAAGAGCCTTGGCTATGAAATTCATCAGTCAATAAGCCAGCTTTTTTAGCGATGAGCTCAATGTTTTGTAGGGGAGTTGTACGGCAAATCTCACTATCTGACAGCATAAAACCCTCGTAGTAAGGCTAAATAGGGTGAAGAAGACCATTTTGCTGCGATAGTAACGTGTAAAAAATGCTTGTAAAGGAGAATGATAGTAAAAAGAGACATCTCAGCCTTCCGTTACATGCTGACGAACTAATGATGTCAGCAGGCTAATCGGAGGTATGATGGTTAAGCAGAGCCATGGATAACAGGCAATAGATTAAGACAAAGGAGAGTTATTTGTTGCTATAAAAAGCTTCTTTCTTGCGAGACAATTTGTACCATTGACGTTGTCTGGTTGATCTTCTAGACATAGATTTCCTAATAAAGTGAGACTGCAATAAGCGGAGAATAAACGAGAGTGCAGGGGGGAAGTAAAACGCAGTGCAGAGCACTGCGTTTTGAAATTTAGCTTACAGAGGCGTTACTTCAGTCGCTTGTGGACCTTTTTTGCCCTCTTCAACATTAAAGCTTACTTTTTGACCTTCAGCTAATGTTTTGAAGCCATCAGAGACAATGGAGTTGAAGTGAACAAACACGTCTTTACCGCCGTTGTCTTGAGAAATGAAACCGAAACCTTTAGTTTCGTTGAACCATTTTACTGTACCAGTCGTTTTACCAGACATAGTTACCTCTAAATATCTTAAATTTAATAGAATGAATTTTGGCTGATAACGCAAGCTATTGAATGGTCTATCTAGGTGAAGTTGACACAGGTTTAACGAAAGGTTTCGCGACTTGTATAAAACAAAACTTACACTGAATTTACATTAACAACTCTTCTGTAAGAGCCAACTTTAACTATACACACAGAATCCTAAATAGCGAGAACTATTTTTCATGTCTGATTGTTTTTAGGGAGCTTGTGTATGAATAACAAAGAGTTAGGGTGTATGCTTGACGCCTAATATCTTGTGTATACGCTGTGTAAAAAACGCTTAATCGGCTTTTTTAACGCGAATCTTGCTTTTATGGACATCACTTAAATTGAGATTCGCGATGGCTTGTTTGGCTTCTTCGAGATTTGGCATTTCGACAAATGCAAAGCCTTTTGAGTGACCTGTGATTTGGTCCAGTACTAGATTGCACGCTTTTACTTCACCAAAAGCGGAGAATAAAACGCGGATGTCTTGTTCGGTGGTAGTACGGGATAAATTTCTAACTAACAGTTTCATGAATAATAATCTTGTAGGAATTGACGCTGTATTGTCTCAGTTTCTCAAGGTGAAACCAAGGAAATCTTTGTGTTAACAGTGTTTGCCTTGATAAGAGAGGATAAAAGGCGAGCCATTAAGCTCGCCATTGATTTTTCAAATTAGCACAGAACTAGGGACGAGTGACCGTCACGGTTTATTACTCTTCGTAATTATCAATGCTTGGACAGGTACAGACCAGATTACGATCGCCATAGACGTTGTCGACGCGATTGACGGTTGGCCAGTACTTGGTGGTTTTGCTGTGCTCTGATGGGAAACAAGCGATTTCGCGAGAATAAGGATGTGACCATTGCTCAACGGTTAAATCGACTTGCGTATGCGGCGCATTGACTAGTGGGTTATCTTCTAATGGCCACTCGCCAGTTTGCACTTTATCTATCTCTTGGCGAATAGCGATCATAGCCTCACAGAAACGATCGAGCTCAGCTAAGCTTTCGGATTCGGTTGGCTCAACCATTAGTGTACCCGCGACGGGGAATGACATGGTTGGCGCATGGAAGCCATAATCCATTAAGCGCTTGGCGATGTCTTCTTCACTGATCCCGCTTTGCTCTTTTAATGGGCGAATATCAATAATACATTCGTGCGCGACACGACCATTATGACCACGATATAAAATGGAGTAGTGTGGACGCAGGCGCTCCATAATGTAGTTGGCATTAAGAATCGCCAATTTGGTTGCTTGTTCTAATCCGCTTGAGCCCATCATGGTGATATAAGCCCAAGAAATAGGCAAAATCGACGCACTGCCTAAATCCGCGGCAGAAACGGCGTATTCCGTGCCTTCCACACCACCTTCAATATGCCCGGGTAAGAAAGGCGCTAAATGAGATTTAACCCCAATCGGTCCCATGCCTGGACCACCACCACCATGTGGAATACAGAAGGTTTTATGCAGGTTAAGGTGCGACACATCTGAACCAATAAAACCGGGAGAGGTGAGGCCAACTTGTGCGTTCATATTGGCACCGTCGAGATACACTTGGCCGCCAGCTTGGTGCACCATTTCACACACTTGGCGTACTTGTTCTTCATAGACACCATGAGTGGAAGGATAGGTGATCATGATCGCGGAAAGATTTGCACGATGTTTGTCGATTTTTGCCGCCAGATCAGTCAGATCAACGTTACCATTATTATCGCATTTCACGACCACCACTTTCATCGATAACATGGAAGCGGTCGCTGGGTTAGTACCGTGAGCCGAACTTGGGATTAAACACACATCGCGGTGTCCTTCACCACGGCTTTGGTGATAACGCTGAATAGCAATCAGACCCGCATATTCACCAGAAGCGCCAGAGTTTGGTTGCAGTGAAAAAGCGTCGTAACCGGTAATTTGGCATAATTTCTGTTTAAGGTCGTTAGCCAGTGCGGCGTAACCTTGCGCTTGCTGTTTTGGTGCAAACGGATGTAACGCGCCAAATTCTGGCCAAGTGACCGGGATCATTTCAGCGGTGGCA
This sequence comes from Vibrio sp. A11, assembly GCF_013048705.1. Classification (NCBI taxonomy): domain Bacteria; kingdom Pseudomonadati; phylum Pseudomonadota; class Gammaproteobacteria; order Vibrionales; family Vibrionaceae; genus Vibrio; species Vibrio sp. A11. Next base: position 33,838 of record NZ_VHSI01000005.1, read on the forward strand.
TTGAGCTTCATGGTGCAGCTGCCAAGTGGGATCATACCGTGAGCTAAAGAGAAATCTTTATTTTCCAGTTTCTTCATATAGCGCAGCATTTGTGTTTCGCTATGATGGGTGTTGAACACAGGATGAGTAAGGAAGCTGGATTGGCGGCGGCAAGATTCAGGAATCGCAGCTAATTCATTGTCAGCAATGGTGGTCGATAAATCGTCAATCGCTTCGTTAACGGCAAAAACGTCAAATAGGGCTTTGATATCTTCAACCGTCGTCGTTTCATCCAAGCTAATACCAATTTGCTGCGCCGATTTACGTAGATTCATTCCGGCTAGCTGAGCTTGCTGATAAAGCTTTTCTGTTGCCGAACCAGTGTTGATGGTTAACGTATCAAAAAAGCTATGATGATCTAACTCATAGCCCGCCTTGGTTAGCCCGGCGGCAAGAATGGCTGTGAAGTGATGGGTTCTGCGCGCAATGGTTTTTAAACCTTCAGGACCATGGTACACCGCATAGAAAGCGGCCATGTTCGCCAGAAGTGCTTGAGCGGTACAAATATTTGAGGTGGCTTTTTCACGGCGAATATGTTGCTCACGCGTTTGCATTGCCATGCGCAGCGCTTGATTGCCTTTGGCATCGATAGATACCCCAATCACTCGACCAGGCATAGTACGTTTGTGAGCATCACGAGTTGCCATAAACGCGGCATGAGGACCACCGTAGCCCATTGGCACACCAAAGCGTTGTGCTGAGCCAATCACAACATCCGCACCCATCTCTCCGGCCGGTTTAAGCAGCACACTGGCCAGCAAATCGGTGGCAACGGTGACCAAAGTTTTATTATGATGCGCTTGTTCGATGATGGCAGTTAAATCGCGCACTTCCCCGCGAGTATTTGGGTATTGCAGTAATGCGCCAAACACATCTTGCTCCGCCAAACTCTCGATAGGCGCGACATTCACTTCAAAGCCAAGGAATCCAGCTCGGGTTTTGATGACTTCAATCGTCTGAGGATGGACATCGTCCGCGACAAAAAAGACGTTACTTTTGCTTTTACCAGCACGATGGCATAACGCCATGGCTTCTGCGGCCGCTGTCGCTTCATCTAATAATGACGCGTTGGCGATCTCCATACCCGTTAAGTCGATGATCATTTGTTGATAGTTAAGCAGTGACTCTAAGCGACCTTGAGAGATTTCAGGCTGATAAGGAGTATAAGCCGTGTACCAACCAGGATTTTCGAGTACATTGCGTAAAATAACGTGAGGTGTAAACGTGTTGTAGTAACCTTGACCAATAAAAGTACGCTTAATCTGGTTTTGTTGAGCAAAGGCTTTCAGCGTCGCGAGCATGTTGGTTTCACTTTGCGGCTCACCAATATCAAGGGCGGCTTCTAAGCGAATATTAGCGGGGACGGTTTCGTTAATTAGCGCATCAAGACTGGAAGCCTGAATAGTGGCTAACATGGTCTGTTGATCATTGACGCGTGGTCCGTTATGGCGTGCAATAAATTCGTTTTGTGTGCTTAGGCGGTGCAGTAACTCGGTCATTTTCCCTTACCTATAGATAGAGCTGTAGTATGGCTTACCATCATGTTTGATAACGCTAATTATACCGATAAACGTTGACGGATAATTGGTATCACTGGGTTGTCGTGAATAAGAATCATGATGAAAAGCTGCCTTGGTCTTCACCATATCAAGTGGCTTCGACCTATTAGGTGGCAGCTTGTTGATCAATTAATCTTCTTCAATCAACGTCAGATATTCATCGGCATCTTTAAGATCATCGAGTTCAGAAGCATCGGACATTTTAATTTTAACAATCCAGCCAGAGTCATAAGGTTCTTCATTGATCAGCTCTGGGCGATCGGATAGTTCTTCGTTAATTTCGATAACCATGCCCGATACTGGAGCATAAATGTCAGATGCCGCTTTGACCGATTCAACCAAGGAAAAATTATCTCCTGCGTCAAATTCACTCTCTAGCTCGGGCAACTCGACAAACACCACATCACCCAGCATCGCTTGGGCATGTTCTGAAATTCCAATCGTGACGGTACCGTCGCCGTTATCACGCACCCATTCATGGCTATCAGTAAACTTCAGTGTTTTATCCATTGTTTTTTCTCCAAATTGGTAGCGAACGCTCGCCGAGCGAGTGTGCAATAGTTCAAAAAGAACTTTTGTGTGCTTGCTCACTGAATTGAGCCAATCTGTTCTTTTTGAGGGTATTAAACGTCATTGAACCAAACGATTGCTTGGCTAACATGTTGGTAACATACCCCTTGCCAAATCAACAATCAATTAAAAATTTCCTATAGGAAACAAGAGTGCTGTTTTTGCTACTTAAAGCACGCTTTACTTGCGAGTGACTCTTTTTTCTGTGTCAGGCTTGATGCACAATGATACTTATTGATAGCGGTTCACTACAGGATAATAAGCATGACAGAGCCCATTCATGATGAGTATCCATCCATGACATTAGCTAAAGAAGATCGCTCAGAAAACATCGAGCCACTTAAATTAGGGCCACGCATTAAGCAAGTTAGAGCGAATTTGGGAATTACCCTAGAAGAGGCGAGTCAGAGAACGGGATTGGCTCGCTCTACCTTAAGTAAAATAGAGAACGAGCAGATTTCGCCGACCTTCCAAGCGATGCAAAAACTCGCGCATGGATTGCAAATCGATATGCCCCAACTCTTTGACCCACCAAAGAAAATTATCGCTACTGGTCGTCGAGATATTACCCGTAGTGGACTAGGTAAACCACATCCAACGCCTACTTATGAACATGAGCTATTGGCAACACAGTTGACCAATAAAAAAATGATGCCGTTCAAAAGCACCATCCGCGCTCGAGATTTTAGCGATTATCCCGATTGGGTAAGGCATGACGGTGAAGAGTTCCTGCTAATTTTGAGCGGTGAGGTGCTGTTCTATAGTGAGTTTTATGAGCCAGTGCCTCTTAGCGAAGGCGATAGTGTCTATTATGATGCGACGATGGGGCATATGTTAGTGTCTGTTAGTGAGCAAGACGCCTTGATTTTATGGGTTACGGCAAAGTAACGGACCTGTCGGTTGAAGCCATTTTGTTGCAAAGACGGATAAGTAAATTGTGATCTAAGTGTTAATTCTCGCAGCGTGTCTTGGCTGCAACTTGTTCGGCAATCAAAATAAGCGCATGCTTGTTTTTCTTGTTTATTATTGGAAACTTAAGCCAAACACTTGAGCGTGATGATATGGCTATCAAGAGAACGCTCAATCAACTGGCGGCTTGATCGGCAACTCGCCACATGGAGAAAACAATGACGCAACAACCCCACTCAAATTCGCTACTGACTACTCCTTTGCATGCTGTGCACGTTGAATTAGGCGCAAAAATGGTCCCTTTTGCTGGGTATGATATGCCGGTTCAATACCCGCTCGGTGTTAAAAAAGAGCATTTACATACGCGTCAAGCGGCTGGATTGTTTGATGTTTCACACATGGGACAATTGCGTTTGCATGGTGTTGATGCGGCCGCGGCTTTAGAGCGTTTAGTTCCGGTTGATGTCATCGATTTACCGGTTGGTAAGCAGCGTTATGCGATTTTCACCAATCCACAAGGTGGTATTTTAGATGATTTGATGGTGGCCAACTTAGGCGATCATCTTTTTTTAGTGGTTAATGCAGCCTGTAAAGCACAGGATATAGCCCATTTAACAGCGCATTTACCTGCTGGAGTCCACTTGGAAGTCATTGAAGACAGAGCACTACTTGCTCTGCAAGGTCCAAAGGCGGCTCAGATATTGGCTCAGTGGCAACCTGCGGTAGCAGATATGCGTTTTATGGATATCCAAACTTTAGCGATCAACGGCATTGAATGCATTGTCAGCCGTAGTGGGTATACAGGAGAAGACGGCTTTGAAATCTCCGTACCTGCTGATAAAGCTGTCGCGTTTGCACAAGCATTAGCGGAGCATTCCGATGTCGAGTGGATAGGCCTTGGAGCTCGTGATTCGCTACGTTTAGAGTGTGGCCTGTGTTTGTATGGTCATGATTTGGACGAAACCACCACGCCAGTAGAAGCCAGTCTGCTTTGGGCGATACAACCCGTGCGCCGGATCGGTGGCGAACGGGCTGGCGGGTTTCCCGGTGCTGAAATTATTCTAAAACAGATAGAGAGCAAACAGGTTGATCGTAAGCGAGTGGGATTAGTGGGTCAAACTAAAGCGCCTGTTCGGGAAGGAACAGAGTTGTTCGATTCTGATGGTAATAAAGTGGGTATCGTTACCAGTGGAACCGTCGGGCCGACAGCGGAGCAGCCTATTTCAATGGGATATGTTCGAGCGAATCTCGCGGTGATTGGTCATGAGTTGTTTGCTGAAGTCCGTGGTAAAATGCTGCCGATGACGATTGAGAAGATGCCATTCGTTCCACAACGCTATTATCGAGGATAGCGAATTATTTACTTATCTCTTCTCGGTTAATGTTAAGAATAGAGCAGCACGGCCATGCTGCTTTATTCTTCTTCTTCTTCTTCTTCTTCTTCTTCTTCTTCTTCTTCTCTTCGCTCAAAGGCCTTAATTTTTCAATGACTCACTCGGTAATTGTTTGCAAAATACCACGAGTCTACTGGTTTTCTTTTCTCTTTCCTTCTTACAATTTGAATCGCTAACTCGTTTGGATCAGTTCGCCGATTCTCATCTTATTATTGACCTCTGTTTATCGAGGTTGATGACGCGCTATTCACTTGCTGCATCAAGTTTTTTGGGTTGATTCCGTTATCTAGAACTACACTTTAACTATCTTACTTAGCTAGATATATGAGGTGTCTATGATAAAGAAACCCATTCAGATGGTTATTTTATGCCTCACGCTATTGATGAGTCCCATGGTTTTTGCTGAGCTGACATCACGTATCGTTAATGGTAAACCGACGACGATTACCACTTATCCTTCATTCGTTAGCTTATTTTATGATCGTATTGAGTATGATGGGCTATTCAGTCGGGGTAGCTTTTGTGGCGGGACGCTCCTAGACCAGCGGCATGTTTTAACCGCCGCTCACTGTTTATTTGACGGGCAAGGGCAGCTTAATATTGCCGGGTTATTGTTTACTGTCGCAGGGCAATTTGATAATGAATCAGACTTTCCACGCAGCAGCATTACCACAGTACGTGGCGAAGCGTTTTTCTATCATCCCAATTACGACGATTCCGTTAACTCATTATGGGCGAACGATATCGCGATCATCCGTTTAGAGCGAGGGCTAAATGGGCAAGGGTTTGTGAATCGACCAACGAGCCAAGCTTATCGACTTGGATTTAATGGTCGTGATGATGACGATAATGACGGTATTTTTGAAGCGGTGGGTCACGGTAATACGCGTTCAGGATTTGATGAAGATGACCGATTACTGTTTACCACTATGCAGTATGTATCGAATGCTCGTTGTCAGTTGGATATTACGCCGTTAGCGTTAAATCCACATCATCTCTGTTTTAAAGGGGACGGCATTAATCCTGATAGCCGTCTTGCTAATGGAACTTGTCAAGGGGATTCGGGAGGTCCTATCTACTGGAATAATGCGGGTCATTTGGTGCAAGTGGGCATCACAAGTTTTGGCCCCGCGGAATGTGGCGTAGGTTTTCCACAATCACAGGTTACCTCAGTATTTACGGAGATTTATGGTTATCGTCAATGGATAGATCAAGTATTAAATGGACAGCTGACGGCCAACTATATCGTTACAGAAGAGGTGCGTTTAGCATTTTTAGCGGGGAGTGGTAATTCATCGGTTTCTCCTGCGCCCATTGCTGCAGACTCAGGAAGTATTGCGTCGCCTAACGCTTCGGGAGGTGGTGCTATTGATGGCTTGATCAGCGCTGTACTATTGCTTTTAGGGTACGCACGTTATCAGCAAAAGAGGAAGTGATAGGTTTAATGGAGTAGGGTATAGCGGCTGGCGGTGGCTAAAGAAAGAGGTTTCGAGAACCAGTAACCTTGTAGATAGTTGACGCCCATTTGGCAAAATTTTTGCTGCATTGCGCTGTTTTCTATCCCTTCAATCACAATATCCATGCCTCTTGAGCGGCATAGCTGCACAATAAATCGTAAGTACTCTTCAGAGGCGGCATTCGTCAGTGTCTTCAAAGCCATTGTTCGATCAATTTTGATTTGATTTAGGGGCAAATCAAAGAAGCTATAAATGGAACTTAAGCCAGCGCCAAAATCATCCAGTGACAGTTGAAACCCCATCTTACTGAGTGTATTCAGTTGATTTAAAGCATGTCGGTTGCCGTCCAATATCACGGTTTCGGTCAGCTCGAGCACGATGGATGAAGGGCAGACGCCAGCGGCATCAGCCATCATTTTGATATTGGCTGGAAAATTGCTGTTGAGCAGTTGCAAAACAGATACATTGACGTTCACTCGCGTACTTGAACCATGCTGAACATGATAACGATGAATAAACTGACAAGCTTTTTCAAAGACTTGATAGCCTAACTCGGTGATCAGTCCCTTTTTTTCCGCTACCGGAATAAACTCATCTGGATAGATCTCACCAAACTCTGACGACCGCCAACGAACTAAAGCTTCAAAGCTGGCGACTTTACCGGTTTGCGCATGAATGATGGGTTGAAATTTAACCGACAAAGAGTGATGACATAACGCTTCTTTTAAACCGCGTTCAATAAAAAAGTAGCGATCCACTGTATGCTGAGTTTTCCCTGCGTAAATCTCGATTCTTGAGCGACTTTTTTCTCCCGCGTATTGACAGGTTTGTGCCGCAATATTGAGAATTTGTACCGCGCTGAGTTGATCCGAAAAATGCGGTAAAACACCAATGTTCATTCGGTCACCCAATAGGTGACCTTGCTCTTGAGCAGAGTGAGAGTAACGCTCAAGAATCGATTGACACAATAGAGGTAAATCTTGGTCTGACACGGATTCGCGTAATAAAATAGCAAAATCGTCGGAACGTACGCGATACAGTGTCGAGTGGTGATGAATCAGATTACTTAACGCATTATGCATATGATGAAGAATATGTTGAATGACTTCAGCGCTGTACTGATTTAGGTAGGATTTAATATCTTCAATTTGAATATATATCAGTGTCGCTGGCGATGCAGCACGTTTAGCATCATCAATGTCTCGCAATAACTTTGTGGTATTCGGCATACCAGAAACCACATCATAAAATGCGGCTTGTTGCAGAAAAGACGTCATCTTTTTTTGTTCAGAAATATCTCGATGACTGCCGACCATAAACATTTCACCGTTTTCGACTTTAGTTACCGCAGTGCCCAGTAACCAGATATAGCGACCATCAACGGTTTTTGCGCGATATTCAGTGGTGACTCGACTTTCCTGATTAAGATGACCATCGACGCGTTGTTCTAGTGCCATCCTATCGAGTGGGTGAACCAACGCCATCCAATTTTCTAAACCAATAGTGGCCGAATTAAAGCCAAACTGCTGATAAAAACTCGGATTATAAAAAGTCATGGTTCCATATCGGTCCATATGGAAAATACCTTCACTAAAGATATCGAAGATATGAATCAAACGCTGTTGGTGACGACTGAGAAGTGAATGAGGCGGTTCGATAGTGTTTTCTTCTGTCAACAACATGCCAGTACACCTGATCTTAATATTGTTATCCGTAACCTACTATAACGTGTCGTTTAGTAGCGCTCAATTAACAATGTGTATTATCAGTCAGTTATAAGTCAAATTTGTGATAATTAAGGAAATCTCGATGAGTTTTCTTGAGTTTAAGAAGATGATGCTCGATTCGATAAAATTGACCACAGCTAGGTTGAGCCCGGCTGTGGTCAAAAGTGATGACGTCTCTTCAGTCATTGTTTTATGTCATGCACGAAGGTGGGTTAGAGAGATTAACGATCCCAATACGCTTCTTCTAAACTGTCTTCGCGTTCAGGTAATGAACTCGATAGACGAGGTGAGTGCTGTGTTAAAACTTCATAGCTGACTCGGTTGGCATAACGGCAAACCTGCGAAAGAGATGAATACGTTAGATAAGGTAACGCATGTTTTGCTGAGTTAGGCACATTGTTTTGATGATAGCGGTTCGCTGCCATATCATGCAGCAAAGCGGACAGAGCACCATCACCAGCGCCATTGGTATTTTTGATTTCTAATGGGCCACCTAAATAGGGGCCAATATGCGAATAGACTTTTACTGGCTGTTGACAATCTTCCTTACGCATCGCACGGCTAAATTCATAGCGGTTAAATTCAGGAATGTTACCAGGCAGTAGTGGTAGTTCAGTATCACGTTTTGCTGAATCATCAACATAACCTGCCATGTATAATCCAACAGGGCCAGCAGTGCACAATACTAAATCCACCCAATCTAAGGCTTTATTGGCAGCTAAGAGCGGATCTTTCTCTCCGGTTAAGGCTTCCCCTTCTTCTTCATTCATCGCTAAGACGGTGACATGTTGCTTAAGATATTCTTGCCACCAAGTTTGATTACCTTCGATGACGTATTTTGTCCCCAAGGTCAATACCACGGGTACATGATGAGCCTTGGCTAATCCAATAGCCCGTTGTACCGCTTGTGGCATCGGATCTTCGGCTTTACCACGCATCAGATAAGAAGAGACGACCAATGCAGAAGCTTTAGCAAAGACTTCTTCAGGAATACTCTCGGCGCGCAGCTTATTCATATGCCCTTCGTTAATCGCAAACGTTCGTTCACCATCTTCTGAGATCAAGGTATAGCAACGACCGATTGGACCATCCACCGTTTGTAGATGGTTTAGATTCATGCGTGAAGAGGTTTGACATAAATATCGATAGGCGTAAGAGCTCACTTCGATATTTTTAGACATGACACCCAGTAAGACAGATTTACTATCGGCGAGCACAGAATAGTTGTGCAGCGTATTACCAATGGTATCACCCGGGTATAAATGGGTAATGAGTTTGCGTTCGATCAGTTCTTCGTAAAGAGCGTCGGCTTGACTCTCTTCTAAAACCAGCGAGTGGCCTTTGCTTAATTGATATTTGGCTAAAAAAGCATCATCTACTCTGGCTTCAATATCAACAATCGTTTGCCCAACACCAACCACAGTTGGATGACGAAGCTTAGGCGTTTGTTGTATTTGGTTTACAAGTGGATCACGGGCGTGAATAGGGAAGTAGTGTTTCGATTTGCGTTGTCCGGGAAACTTCATGTCCAGAGTCATTGGTAAGGAAAAGTTTCGCGGATATTATCACAAAAAAATGAAACAATTTATAATATTTACATCAATAGCCAATTTGGTCGGTAACAGGTGGGACTTTACTTACGCGTTGGTGGAGATCGAGTGCTAATTGGCGATATTCTCGACTGGTGAAATAAAGCCTGTTATACCAGCGTGGGTCTTAGATGGGCGAATGGAGTGATTAGTCTTATATAAAATGCAAATAACTTTTCATATATTCAATTATCTTATGTATCAGTTTGTAGTGGTACGGTGAATTAGTTAACTGAGTTATAGTCTTCCTACTTGAAGCAGCAGCGGTGTTGGCTACATTCGTTCACCCAACCACATCGTTTGTCTGTGCTCATCGGGACTCACTCACTTGTCGCCTATCTGCAACTTCAAGTTGTTTGGCTATAGACTCTATATTCTGTGTTTATTTTTGATAGTTTTATATTTTAATAAAGTATTATATGATTGACGGATGTTGACGATGTAAATCTTACTTTATGGGGTGTTGTGTGAATATAAATCAAATGAAAAGTTTTTTTGAAGTGGTAAAGAATGATTTTAATATCACGACCACAGCAGAAAAACTTTATACATCTCAATCAACTGTAAGTAAGCAGTTGAAAATGTTAGAGGATGAATTAAATATTGAACTTTTTATCAGAAAAAATAATAAGTTAATTTCATTGAGTGATGAAGGTAAGAAGATTTATGATATTGTGAATGATATTTTATATCAACTTATTAAAATAAAAAATATTACATCGGATGAAAATGTTGGAAAAGCAACTGAACTTCATATCGCTACTACACACACACAAATACGCTATAATCTACCTGATGTTATTGAGAAGTTTAAAACTAAATATCCTAATACTGCATTGCATTTTCATCAAGGTGCTCCAGCACAAATATCAGAGATGATAAAAATGGTGATGTTGACTTTGCTATCGCAACCGAAGCTATGTATCTTTATGAAGATTTGATAACAATACCTTGCTATTGTTGGACAAGAAGTATTATTGTACCTCATGATCATCCTTTGGCTAAATTAGAAGAAAGCGTTACTATTCATCAACTTGGTAGCTATCCTCTTATAACGTATGTTTTTGGCTTTAATGGTCAATCTAAATTAGATAAAGTTTTTACTGAATATAAAATAAAGCCTAATATTTCATTGACTGCGACTGATACGGATATAATTAAGTATTACGTTAAGAGAGGGATGGGGGTGGGTGTTATTGCAAGTACTGCGTTTTCAGAAGAAGATAAAAGTGGTCTATGTTGTATTAACATAGACCATATTGTTAAGCCTAGTTATACTCACATATGTTTAAATAAAAATAAGCGTTTAACTAACTGTATGTATGAATTTATTTCTCTGTATGCACCTCATGTTAATAAGAACATGATTCAGTTGGCTGAAAAAAATAAAAAAAATAAAATTAATGAACAGGTATACCAATCGTTACCATTATTATAAAAATAAAGGTTTAATGCTTTTTTATCAAGTATTAAACCTTGTAGGTATCAACGAGTGACGATATTGATAAATAGTTGTGCCCCGACTAGCAGACAGTCATCGTCAATGAAATATGGGTTAGAGTGTAAATAATTATTAATTCCTTTAGATTTGTTCCCACTGCCAAGAAAAAATAATGCACCTACACGATTAGGTACAGCATTAATCATGTAGCTAAAATCTTCACTACCTGTCATAGGTTTTCCATTTGCATTAATATTTGCTTTTGGTAAAAACTTTTCCGCTGAAGCTAAAATATTCTCGTAGGCGTGTGGATGGTTTTCTACTGCGGGGTAGCCAGAAAAATCTATTTTAGTCTTAAATCCACCAGCTTCACTACGTGAAACTATTTCTTTAAAGCTTTGTTTTAAAATCCTGTCGGTATTCTCATCCATAGAACGGATAGTACCACGAGCTTGAACATGATCAGCGATGGCATTAGGGATCGTTCCACCATTAATCATTCCACAACCAAATACAGCTGGACAAAATGGATCAGTTTTCTTCGCTACAACATAATCCATGTAATCAATTAAACGAGTTGCTTCTCTAATAGCATCAAGCCCTTTATGCGGAGTAGAACCATGTGCTGAAACACCATGGATCGTTAATGTCCAAGCTGACCCCCATGAAGACATTATGCCATTATTGAAATGAATGCATCCGGTTTCTAGTGCGCCATCATTATGTAAAGCGTAAACTTCATCAACATTATTCATACATCCCAGTTCAACCATCTTATCTGCACCAGGTACACGCATATCTTATTCTGCCATCTGAAAAATAAATCTGACATTACGAGTCATTTTCGGTCTGTTTTCAGATAGATATTTTGCCGTGGTCAAAGCTATTGCCATATGGGTATCATGACCACAATTATGAGAACATCCTTCATGGACAGATGAATGATCGTTATCAGTCATATCTGGCATTTCTAGACCATCCATATCCGCTCGAATTGCTATTAATGGTTTAATTCTGTCTACAATAAGATCAGCAGTAAATCCCGTAAAACCTTCGAATGTATTAATTTTATAACCAAAGCTAGTCATTAATTCTCGACAATATTGTGATGTTTTAAACTCTTGTCCTGACAGTTCAGGTATTTTATGTAAATCTTGTCGTATTTTTTTACTAAATGATTCTAATTTTAAAAGGTTTGTATCAATATAGTATAAGTTTGTCATTAAATTACTCCCTTAATCGTGAATCCAATTTGTGCAACTATTGAGGCTCCAAAGAAGCAACATGTGGAAACAATCATAAAAATTAAGATTACTTTCCAAGACATTTTTTTCAATTCATCAAGTTGACCTCCTACAGATAGCCCTGCAAAGGCTAATAAAGGAACGCAGCAAGATAAAAATGATATTTTACCGATAGAATCAATAAAAAAATGCCTTAGTTGTGTTTCTGGTAAGCAAATAATTATTCCAATAATCGTAGCATAAGCAAAAGCAGGAAGTGATGATGGAAGATAGTGCTTTGCTACCAGTGAAATAAAAACCACTAATGACATGGATATTAAACTATCCCACATTGAGTAAATAGCTATTCCTGATGTTAAAGTTTGTGTAAACATGGCTAATAGAATAGCTAGAAAAACAAACCTCATATCTAAAATTATATTTTTCATAGAGTTTTCCTATTATTGGTTAGCTTGAAAATTTTTTCTGAAAGAGGGAGCCCTAAATAAGTGAGAGAAAGTGCGCCTAAAGCTGATGATAATAAGTTGGAAGCGGCAGCGACACTGAGAACCTGTTGAGCTAATACTTCATCTAAACCGTTAATTAGTGCTCCCGATGCCGCACTAAGCATTGAGCCAGAGCCTACACCAGAACCTGCAGCTAGCGCTAAAGGATGTAAGCCTGTTAATGGTGCAATACTGCCTAATACACTAAACCATAATGTACCAATTACAGAACCACATAGATAAATAGCAAGTACTCCAATATATTCTTGAGAGCCAGTGCCGAATTTATTTTGAATTACTGCAATTGACGGTTCTCTACTAATTGAAGAGCATGCGCCTATTGCTCGTCTACCGAAACCAAATTTAACAGCTAAAGGAACTGCAATTAATATTGGTAAAAGATTTCCTAGCTCTTGTAGTAATAAAGGTAAACCAACACTTAAAATCATTTTAAGGTTTGGTATTATCATCCCTGCGTATTGCGTCCCTAATATTAAAAGACTAAAACCAACCATTTTACCACAAAAACTTTCTTCTTCTTTTGTGAATATTTTACCCCAGATTTTAAAGCGATTACGGGTTGGTAAAGAGGATAATATCATGCCCAATATCACTGCAAATAACATTGGCAAAATTGGTATAGTAGCTATACCAATTTTAATCTCTTGCTTACCAATTATATACTGAGAAATTAATATTAAAAACATAACTAAAAGAATGCTAATAGCAAAAGTCTTTAGCTGTGATTTATTATTTTCCATGCTTTTTCCTTAACAATAAATTTAACCATTCCAATTGTAAGTGATTTATTGCCTTTACAAGTATGACTTATGTCATACTTATGCTATGCCTATTTTTCATGGACTATGAAATAAAGTAATGGGGAATTTGGATAGGAAGCTTAACCTAATGTTAATAGTCGAGTATTTCTTGTGTTAATTTTGTTTATTATTTGTAGGTGTTTTTGTGGGGCAAGTTTACGGTTATCTAGTATAGAGATGTCTTTTAACTCCTCTATTTAGGTGGCCAAATTTACTGTACCACTACAACCAAGAGCAAAAGTAGGACACACCAAAAGTATGATTATCAATACACAAAACAATGCATAATAATTCACGGTTAGCAATTGTCTAGTGATGAGCCTATAGCCTGATCGAGCCGGTAATTTAAAGTGTGTCGATGTTATGTCGATCCCCTTTATCGTTTAAACTCTGCCAGCACCACAACATCTCGCCTTTCCTCACGAAGTGGTGGTTACTGCCCCTGATGATGCCGAACGTAGCGATATCCATGAAGCGGTAATGAAGCGAGCGAAATGGATTTACGATGCGCTTAAGGAGTTTTATGGTCACTTACAATATGTCCAACGCAAAGATTATGTTAGCGGTGAGATGCAGTTTTACCTTGGCCGTCGTTATGTGCTCAAAGTGGTTGAAGACCGAGATGCGATTGCGAATGTTAAAATGGAACGAGGCAAGTTGCTGGTTACGTTGAATCGCTTTAACAAAGAAAAGCAAGCCTTGACCAAAGCGTTAGTTTCGGGATGGTATAATGTGCGTGCTGAGCGTGTTTTTCACCAATGCTTAGCCGCTTTGCTTCCTCAAACCACTTGGGTTAAAGGAATTCCGAGTTTTCGGGTTTTGCCGATGACCAAACAATGGGGAAGCTGCTCGACGAAAGGTAATCTCATGCTGAATCCACATTTGGTCAAAGCACCCAAAGAGTGTATCGACTACGTAATTTTACATGAGCTATGTCATATCGCGGAGCACAACCACAGCGACAGATTCTGGCGTTTGCTAACTAGCGTGATGCCCAACTGGAAAGAAGTAAAAAGCCGCTTAGATGGCATGGCAGAGTTGTATTTGAGTGAGTAAAAAAAGCCAGTGCATCCGCACTGGCAAAATCGATGGGGCGGTGCAAGTTTATTATTTGGATTGATCCTAGGGCCTGTTGATCTTTACTGTACATATTTCGCTCAACAATACATCGGCAGCCACATTATAGTAAACGCCAGCGATACCATACTGGCGTAATTTCTTGCTAACTTATCATATCCCGTTGATATTGCTCGGAAGTACTTAATTCTCGCGAAAGCATTCTCTACCAAATGTCGATACTTAAAGAGACACCAATCCATGCTTTCTTTGTCGATATCTTGTCCATAATTTCGCTTCGGTATAACGGTTTCACCACCTTTAGAGTCAACATAAGCCCTTAAAGCTTCGCTGTCATAGCCTTTATCAGCGATAAATACGTTGACCTGCTTAAGGTTGTCAACAAGGCTCTCGGCTCGAGCAATATCATTTCTCTGGCCTTCTGATAGCTCAAAATAGATTGGTAATCCGCCGCTATCCACAACCAAATGAATTTTCGTTGAGTTACCGCCGCGACTATTTCCAATACACTTATTATCTGGTGTCGCTGTTCCTGTACTATGCTGATGAGCTTTGACTATTGAGCCGTCTGCAAACACCCAGTCATAATCGGAAAGTTTTGATAACTCTTTGAATAATATATCTAACAGGCATTTCTTCGACTACAGGTTAAAGCGACGATAAACCGTGTTCCAGTCCCCAAACTCTTTTGGAAGATCACGCCATTGAACTCCTGTTCGCATGCAGTAAAGAATCCCTTCAAAGGTCATTCTATGTTCAGATTTATTATAAATGCGGCCAGTGTTTTGCATTACTTGAAGTAGCTTTTGCCACCGCTTATCAGTTAGCATTAGTCTCGGCATGGTATGGAGTTACAGTTTATTTTTGGCGAAACAAATTATAACGCCTTACCATGCTGCTCAAAAAGCCATCACGCCCTAGTAGCCAAAGCTAAGAGCGCTAGCTTTGTTTTACTTAGTTTGCAACCGAAGTGGGCTCCACATACGCCGCGGTTCCCCACAATGGCACAGTGGAAAGACTGTGCTTAAAGCTACCTGAAGTCTCTTTGGTCGAGTAAGACACATACATTAAGGTTTGCGTTTGCGGATCATAAATACGTCGGATTTTCATGCTTTTAAAGAAAATGCTCTTCGATTTTTTAAACACGACCTCACCAGATTTGGATTTGTCGATGTTAGCGATCATCTGTGCAGTAATTTCTCCGGTTTGGCGGCACGAAATTGATGAGTCAGAAGGATCGGCTAGGCTCAAATCTGCTTCAATACTGGCAATATGGCAGGTGACCCCCGTAACGATGGGATCCGTTAAATGATGGAGTTTAATGTCTTTCATGGTAAACAAGCCTAAGCTGACATCACCGACGGCAGAGCGATCACAGCCGGATAGTAATAAAGAACTTACGGCTAGGATGGTTAATTTTTTGAGCATATCTGGGATCCTCGACAAAACAGAGCATGATAATAACAGTAAGCAAAACAAAAGCGTGTAGATAACTGTGCTATGATAGGAAAAATATTGAGAACCTATCCTAACTTTGCCTCTTCACCCTGCGATGGGTAAGTGCTTTGGGCAAAATTGCTCGCCAAAGAAGAAACGACTATGACACATTTATCTTCATCTAACGACATGCAAGCGCTGATTGATGCGAAGAATCAATGGCTGTATGACCAGGTTGATGTCCAGTTCCCGACGCCAGAAAGTCTGCAAGGCCTTACGGTTTATCAGACATTAAATCAAGCCTTACCCAGTGAAGCGTTTACGGCGCAGCATCACGTTGCCGAGAGTCATTTAGCGGCCATTTATTTGGTGGACTTTCATCGTTTAACCATTATGTTTGCGTTATTACAAGCGACGCGTTGTGAGCAAGCGGCCCAACAAGCTTTATTAGTCGAGTTTTTCACGCAGATCATTTATTCGCCGCCTTGTCGCTTATATTTGGGATTTGCTGACGCTCAACCGATGGCTGCTGCCATTGTGACCAGTGATGGCTCGTCACTGCTTATCTCTGATGTGGTGATGCAAAACAACCCGATCTTTACCTCTAGTGATGAGTTTGTTTCTGCTGTCGTGGCTAAATATCAGCAAGAAAACCTAGTCTCCGGTTCTATCTATATTGAGCATTCCCAGCCATAACACTTTTCGGCGTCGTTGAGTTATTGCATTCACCTTGCTTCTATAGAAGAGAATCGTGATGTTGCCTGAAGATACGGGATTATTGTCGGTCTTTTCCTTTATTTTGTTAACTCTATCATTCGAGTGCTATCTCATCGGTATACACTACTTTGGGGCTTATCCCTTTCCCCTGAAGTCGCCTTGGTGTTGATGATTAACGCTATAGGTTATCAATCAATGATCGGCAATGAGTGATAAGGTTAAATCGCATAGGGATTGTTTAACTGCCGTTAGCCATCACAAAGCATAATAAGGACAGCCATGAAAAACCGTACCATTCGCTGTGTGATTTTTGATTGTGAAGGAACGTTGATTGATAGCGAGCGTTTGAGCTGTATCGCGCTAGTGCGAGTGTTTAATGAGCTGGGTGTTTCATTAACGCTTGAGAATGTTTTGCAGCATTTTTCTGGTGGTAAAATTGCCGATATTCTGGTTAATACCTGTCAATTTGCAGGTATCAGTGCTGATATTGATCAACTAGAACTTCGTTACCGGCAAGAGCTTACCTCATTGTTTGATACTGAGCTTAAGCCTATGCCAGGTGCGATTAATTTATTAGAGCAGCTCAAACGGCATAATATTGAATATTGTGTTGCTTCAAATGCGCCACACGACAAAATGGTCGCTGAATTAAGATTAGCGGGTCTAGAGCGCTATTTTACTGGTGGGCGCATTTATTCCGCCTTTGAGGCGAATAGTTGGAAACCTGAACCCGATCTGGTGCGCTACTGTGCCATGAGTATGGGATTCTCATTAGCGGATTGCGTATACGTCGATGATACACCGAAAGGTGTTGAAGCGGGGATCCGTGCTGGAGTTGTGACGTTCCAACTGTGTTCACCGCTACTTGTTCATCCTGTATCGCATGCTGATGTCATTGCCCTTGATCATTTGGATCAATTAATGGCGTTTCTTAACTACTCATTAACCGATAGCAGGCAAGCTCAGGCTCTTAAGCGCTGAGCATTTTATGCTGCTATTTTTCGTGTCAATGCTGAGTTGGGGTTAAGGGATGCAACTGATGGGGGAGATAAGTGGCTGCCAGTGTGACAGGTGGTTTGCTTAATAAGACTTGTTGTTGGATCTGCGGCAACTGATGGGTATGAAAACCGCATTGTGCGCAAAAAAACTTTTCGCCATTCTGAGAGATGAAAAACTCGTCATGTTGACATAATGGGCAAGCGTCAATATCAATTTTTGGGGTTATTGTTGTCATAATTGTTACTCAGCAGCATAAAAAAAATTGCTCATCTTCCCTCTCTTACCTTGAAGCTGCGACAAACTTCGCCATTCGCTCCATTCTTGAAATTATTTTCACCATTCCAAGCAGTATCGGGGGTTACTTTTATTAGGTCATCTATTCATCTTATCTGATGCTATACCCTTTCTACTTGAAGGTTCAGCGGTATTAGCTACGTTCGTTCACCCCAATCACATAGTTTGCGCTCATGGGGATTCACTCACTTGCCGCCTTCCTGCAACTTCAAGTCGTTTGAGTATACAGCAAGGATGGCGGTTTTTATTATCAGCAATTTTCCGCGCTCTAAGCATGAGTGTTTAGGAATAGTGCATTAAGCATAATCGGCTTTGTGACGATACTGAGTAAATAAAGATGGCTTTGATTCATTTTTGAGAGTGGTTTCATATTTTCTGTTTTATTTGTGATATTGATCGGTTGAGGTGATTTTTTGTTCTGCTTCAGTAAGCCAGATAAGTGGCAAAATGAGGATTTACATTCAACAATTACATGAGAAGCGCAGACCAGTTCAAAAACTGACGCTAAGCTGCAGATGGAAACTCGACAAATGCCTAGCTTTAGCTTTGAATGGGAATGAGACAACGTAGCGTGAGTAGAGTATGGCGAATTCACAGGCTTTGAGTACCACCTTTCAAACCTATATGGAAAACCCTTTGTTATGGCCGATCCTAGAAGTTTTGAAACGGCAATCTTCTGGTTGGAAGGTACATACCTTAGCGGCTCATCTTAGCGAGCAGGGCTTAATTCCTGTGCTTGATAGTGCTGCTGATAAAGATCTTTTTAAGCGAAACTTTCTGATCATGAACGCGTTATACCAGTTACAAGAGATGTTGTATCCGAAAAACTGGTTACAAGTTGAAGCGATGGATATTGCGCTATTGCCAGTATTTAGTCATTCGCACTATGCGATAGATCCTGATGATCCACTGCGTGATTATTATTCGCGTTGGGAGCACTATGAAGTCAGTGAAGGGGAAGTGAAGCGGTTACTGAATGAATTTTGGACCCGTTATCAGCGTTTTGTGGGTGGGGACGACATTAAAACCCTCGATCGTTCTCAAGCTTTACGATTATTTGAATTGCCCGCTGATGCCTCTTCTTTTGAAATTCGTAAGACTTGGCGTCGATTAGCGTTGCGTTGGCACCCGGATCGCGATAATGGTAATGCTGCTCAATTTCGAATCTTGTGCGCCGCTTGGAATGTCTTGAGGCATGAGCATTAGATAGGATTGAGCATTTATCGTCGTTGTATAATATCCCCAACTCACAGAAACGGTTTGTTATCATGTGTGTTGAGGATATTGAAAATGACCATCTTTAAGCGACGTGGATTATTCGGCTATTTTAAATTGTGCTTTACGTAGACGATTTAAGGTGGCCATCGCATCTAAAATACGTGGTTTCGCCAAATCGCCTTGATTGGGCATCTTGCTGTACCATTCACCTTCCAATAATGCCTCCAGCTCTCGTGCCGGATGAGTTGCCCAACCAGGCTGCTGGGCAAGTTGAAAACAAAGCCAGCCGATAGCGTTAATCTCCGCAGAGGACTCTAACTGTTCCAGTGCCGAGATATCAGCAAATTCTTTACCAAAGCGTAGTGAACTGGTGCCTTTAGCCGATACTCTAAATTTACCCTCTGCCAATATTTTTTGTAAAACACTGCGGTTTAATGATCGAGGAGGGAAAGCGGTTAATGGCGTTTCACACTCATTGCGACGTAAGGTTGGATGCTGTTGGATCACTTGTTGTGCTTTCGCAGTAACATCGATCGCTTGATAATCATGCATTTGAATCACGGTATCTGCGATATCTAAATAATCTCCCGAACCACCCATGACTAACAAGGTTGAAATGCCGAGTTCATCTCTTAATTGACCAATTCTATCCACCAATGGCGTGATGGGTTCATCGCCTTTCGCGACTAAAGCCTGCATTCTTTCATCACGGATCATAAAGTTGGTGGCAGAAGTATCTTCATCAATCAACAGAGTGCTTGCGCCTGCTTCAATAGACTCTTGTAACCAAGCGGCTTGTGAGGTTGAGCCTGAAGCATCTTGAGTACTAAAATCATGGGTGTTTTTACCCATAGGTAGATGATTGATGTAATTTGATAAGTTTAAGTTGTGAACACAACGTCCTTCTTCCGCACGAATTTTCATGGCTTGCGGATCGGTCACGATACCTTCTCGACCATCTCCGGGGATGTGATTGTAAATCGAACGCTCTAATGCGGTTAATAAGGTTGATTTACCATGAAAACCACCACCGACGATTAAGGTAATACCTTTAGGAATTCCCATGCCGGTGATCGGGCCTTGGTTTGGCGTCGTAAGTGTTATCTGCAGGGTTTTTGGCGCTTGAAAAGGCACCGCTTCTTTCATCGGTAGATCGCAGTTACCCGCAACACGAGGTAAGACACTACCATTAGCAACAAAAGCAACCAATCCATTAGCTGATAACTGATCACGCAGCGCTTGCTGATCTTCAATCACTTGGCAATGGGTAATCAACGCGGGTTTATCCAGTTCACGCTCTAAGGTGGCTCGACGGATAAATTTTGGCAGATGAAACGTTAAAATATTAATGGCTTTTTTGGCCAAAATATCACGACCTTCTGCGGGTAAATTGATTCGAAAACGAAGCTCAATACCTTGTTGATTGAACAGAACAGACGTGCTGTCCAATACGGTTTGCCCAGTCAATGAGATAGATAGGCTGTTTTCTTGTTTGGCTAATTCAGCAAAGCGGCGAGCGATAAAGTCGCGGGCGGCTTGTTGATATGTGGCTGAGCAGTCTTTTAACCACTCTAATCCAGTCAGTGACCAAGCACGTTGTGCTCGCAAACGAGAGGCTGATGCGTAAGGATCGGACTGAACGTGATCGATAGACAGGGTAAAATCACCAAAGTCATACTGGCCCTTAATTTTCTGATAGGCACGGTAGTTCTGTTTTTCGAGTTTTTTCAGGTTTGCAATTAATAGATCCATCTCGAGTATCACTTATTGAGAATGACAAAGGCGCGATTATAGGGACCGCTATAGACAGAGTAAAGCAATCATCCGATCTTCTCATCACCTTTACCTGTTAAGGTTTACGGCTTTACTGGTTTAGTACTATCATCTCCAAGCGCCAACTTATCGATACATCATGGGGAGATGATGGTTGATTGACGGAGTAGAACACCCATCACATGTTAAATGTGGTCCATAAAGGGCGAAAGGTCGACGTCTTGTTGGTAGTCAATCTCAGGAAAACCAAAGCCGTTTAAGCGTAAAAATTCTTGCTTGAAGCCTTGATAGTCACCCAATTCAGTGAAGTTAGAGCCATTCATTTGATGAACCAGATCTTGAACTTGTGCTTGAGTATCAGGAGCTAATTCCCATTCATCGACTCGCACTAATCGTTCACTGTCGACGGGAACAGGCTTACCTGTATAAAGCTTATCGCTAAATAGACGTTGCATTTGCTCAATACACCCTTCGTGGGTGCCTTTTTGTTTCATCACGCGATACAAGGCAAGCATATAGGGGGTAAATGCGGGGATAAACACACTGGCTTTGGTTACTAATGCTTTACAGACAGCGGCGTAAGCGTTGCCATCGTAATTAGCGAGTTTCAAGTTTAAAGCATGGCTGGTTTGGTGCAGATCGACTTTTGCTCGGCCTAATGTGCCATCAAGGTAGATAGGATGAGTCAGTTCAGAACCCACGTAAGAGAACGCTATGGTTTTACATCCTTGGGCTAAAGAATCATGGTTAATCAATGTGTCGATCCAGTTTTCCCAATCTTCGCCGCCCATCACTTTTAACGTGTCTGCAATTTCTTGTTCTGACGCTGGCGCTAAGGTGGTGTCTAGCCACTGATCATTTTCTAATAAGACCGTGGCACCCGTAACACTGTCACCAATCGGCTTGATGACTGAATGCCAAAATTCTTCGCTATCGCCTTTGCGGCGCATACCACTGGCAATACTATAAATCACTAAATCGACTTCACCTTCAAAATAGGTTTCAATCGCTTCCACCACTTGGTCTCTGATGTTTTTCGAAAAAACGTCACCAGTAATATTAATCGCTACTCGTCCGGCTTGTTCGGCGTATTGTTTAAAAAAATGATTATTATAAAACCCCGCGCTGCCAACGCCTTTACTCGAAGGTCCGCGTTCTAATGAAACACCGATGGTATCGGCGTCTGCACCACCAAAGGTCAAGGCAATGCGAGCGGCGAGCCCAAAGCCGGATGAAGCGCCTAAGATCAATACTCGCTTAGGGCCTTGACTGATCGATGGCGCGGATTTTACGTAATGAATTTGTTGAAGAACGGCTTGCTGGCATCCATAGGGATGAGCAGAGCGAGCAACCATGCCTTGAATGAGTGGTTCAATGCGCATAAAGATGGCCTGTGTGCAGTGGATGAACCAATAAAATAACGTAAAGCATGGTAAAGTTTATTGAGCTGAACCATTAAATCAGACAGTTTTAGGCAATTTACGGTTGCTAGGGTGATTAAATCGTCAAGCTGGTGTTGCCGTCATGAATGATTATTTACAGTAACGGCGCGAGTTTTTGGGCCATAAATTGAGCGATCCAAGGTTGAGCGGCTGAGTTTGGGTGTAGCCCATCGCTCATCATCCACTCGGGGTTGATGATCACTTGCTCAAGGAAAAAATCGATCAGAGGTAGGTCAAACTCTTTGGCTAAGCGAGGGTAGACGTCAGCAAATGAGTCACTGTAACGTTTACCATAGTTGGGCGGTGTTTTAATTTGCATTAACACAGACTGTGCATTGGCTTGTTTAATTTGTTCGATCATTGTGCGCAGATTATTTTCTACTACTTGAGGTGGAAAACCACGTAAGCCATCATTCGCGCCAAGGGTAATCAGTACGGTTTGAGGTTGATGCTGCTCAAGTAGTGAAGGAAGTCTCGCTAACCCGTTACCTGTGGTATCTCCAGAAATGCTGCCGTTAATAATCGTAACCTCGTGGTGTGATGCTAATTGGCTTTCAAGTAAGGTCGGCCATGCTTGCTCAATCGGCATTTGATAGCCTGCGCTCAAACTATCACCCAAAATTAGTAAGGTTTGACTGCGTGCCGTCGTTGTAAATAGCATCATGCTAGAAAAAATAAACCCTAAAAATAACAAAGGAAGTCGTTTCGCCATGCAAAGCTCCGTTAGCTCAGTACCATCTGTAATTTCAGTACAGTCGGTTTCAAAAGTGGTCTCCACTGAACAGGAGACCTTGACCATTCTTCATGATATTAATCTTACCATCGGTGCTGGTGAAAGCGTAGCGATTGTCGGTAGCTCTGGCGCAGGTAAATCAACCCTAATGACGTTATTAGCCGGTTTAGATACGCCAACACAAGGCGAAGTGTATCTACTTGGTCAGGGACTCTCTTCACTCGATGATGAAGCGAGAGCGGCGATCCGCAGTCAATCGATTGGGTTTGTATTCCAGAGTTTTTTACTGATCCCAAGCTTATCGGCGCTCGATAATGTCACTCTACCTTGCCTGTTAAAAGGGGAACCTGAAAATCGAGCGCGAGCTGAGGCGTTATTGACCTCGGTTGGTCTTGCTCACCGTTTACACCATTCACCCAATCAACTGTCTGGCGGTGAGCAGCAGCGCGTTGCCCTTGCTCGGGCCTTTATGGTTGAACCTCAAGTGCTGTTTGCCGATGAACCCACCGGCAATTTAGATCAAGAAACGGCCAGTAAAGTGATTGATTTGCTGTTTGAACTCAATCAACAACATGGCACAACGCTAGTGTTGGTGACTCATGACCCTAAACTGGCAGCACGTTGTCAGCGCCGCTTTTACATGCAAGCGGGTAAGTTGGAGGAACGCGAGTGAAAACAAGCCCAGCCCTTACTTTGAATCAGCGGTTTTTACGTTGGAGTTTGAGTGAAATTCGTCATGGTCAGTTGTGGCCGATTTCGTTGGCGTTAACCTTGATTATTGCTTGTTTGTTTGCATTAAGCGCTTTAGCTGAGCGCATGGAACAAGTGGTCGTCAAACAGGGGAAAGAGGCGCTTACCGCCGACAGCGTGTATGTGTCGGCTAATCCTATTCCAGACTCTTTATTGGCGCTCACGGAACAGAAGTCGTTAAGTACTTCGCAGATGACGCGTTTTGCGACCATGGCGTTCAGTGATCATGGTATGCAATTGGTCGGAGTTCGCGCGGTGGATTCATCCTATCCGCTACTTGGCAAAATGACCCTAAGTGATGGTGTTGCGCTGTCTCATCGTGTGCAAGCCAACCAGTTATGGTTGGACGATCGCGTGTTTGCTCAACTTAATGTAGAGATAGGTGATACGGTTACTTTGGGGGACGCTGATTTTCAGGTCAGTGGTCGAGTTATTGACGAGCCAGGGTTAAGTTTTAATCCTTTTCAACAAATGCCGGTAGTTTATATTCATCAAGCGGATGTAGCGAAGACGGGGGCTCTTCAACTGGGTAGCCGTGTTCAATATCGGTTATTCATTCTCGGCGCGGATCGTCAGATTGAGCCATTAAAATCATCGCTCGAACTCGGACCGAGTGACGAATGGCGAGATCAAGAAACCACCAATCAGAGTAATGAAGTTTTTGAACGTACTCAGCAATATTTGTCGTTAACCGTCGCGATTGTGATCATGATGGCGGCGACGACGTTAGTCTTAACCTGTCAGCACTATGTTTCGACGCGCCAACGTACGATTGCCATGTTAAAAAGTCTTGGCGCGAGCAAAAAATGGATCGTGCGTTGGTTAACGATTCAAATTGGACTGTTGCTACTCTTTGCTGCAATAGGCGGTACTCTGATTGGCGTTGGATTGGAATTTTTACTCAGAATACCGTTGGTTGATTTATTGCCTGATCCTCTACCGACTTATGGTTTCCAACCTGTCGCGGTGGCGTTGTTATCGAGTATTTTGATTGCCGTACCCGCATTAGGCATTCCTCTTGGTTATCTACTGAATGTTAACGCTGCCAGTGTCATACAGCCCGTTAAAGCCGCTCGCCGTCGCTTGTGGAATACCCTATTACTCGCTGTACCATTGGTGCCTATGGTGGTGGTTTATTGGCAAAACCAATTGGTGTGGATCATCTTATTTGGCATTCTTGGGCTGTTTTTTGTCTTAGCCGTGATCAGTCTGTTGTTAATCCGCGTATTGGGTTTGTTACCGCTGAATACGGCGATGCGTTTAGCATTGAGCCGAATCAATCGTTCGAGTGTCGCTACGGGGCTACAGTTTGGCGCGTTATCGTTATCGCTAATGTTATTGGCTGTGATGTGGTTGGTGCGTACCGATTTACTGACGGATTGGCAAAAAGTATTACCTGCCGATGCACCGAATGCCTTTGCAATTAATATTGCTGATTATGAAAAGCAGGCTTATTTGCAAGCTCTCGATGAGGCGGGTCTTGAACGATCTGAGGCGTTTCCGATTATTCGTGGTCGACTAACCCATATTAATGGTCAAGTCGCTCAGGAAAGAATTGAGAATGGAGATGGCCCTAACGCGCTGCGCCGTGAACTTAATTTTACTTGGGGTGATACATTACCGAGTTATAACACGATTGTGGAAGGGCAATGGGTAGCCAGTCAGGCCGTTTCAATTGAACAATCCCTAGCTCAAGAATTAGGGATTGAAGTGGGGGATACACTGAGCTTTATGATCAGTAGTCAAACCATTAGTGCGGTTGTTAATACGATTCGTCACGTAGAATGGCGCGAAATGAAACCGAATTTCTTTTTTATATTTTCGCCGGATGTGATGCAAAACGTATCAGGTAGTTGGATGGTGAGCTTTCGGATTGAATCTGATCACCAACCCTTGCTCAGTGAGTTGTCTCGCCAGCACCCGACAGTGAGCTTAATGGATATCCGAGCGATGGGTGAAAAGATTCAGCAGCTACTGACGCAAATCGTTTGGTCGATTACGGTATTGGCCGCGCTTGGTATGTTAGCCGGTATTTTGCTGATTTTTACCTTATTGCGTTTAAGTTTGAGTCAACGTCAACAAGAAATCCAGCTTTACCGTACGCTTGGTGCAAGTCGCCGCCGAGTAACAGCAACCTTATGGGCTGAATATGGGGTAATGGCGTTAATAGCTGGGTTGGTGGCGGCAATCAGTGCCGATGTGATTGTTGGCAGTATCATGTATTGGGGGTTTGACTTATCCCCAGTGACGCATTTTTCGATGTGGTTGGCTCTACCAGTGATGACCTTTGTTACTTTAGCCCTTGTGGTTAGTAGCTTGTTACAGCGATTGTTAACGCCGATTAACCGAGCTTTAAGTTAATCGTATCTTGAGTAAGTAAAGAACTTATCCACAAAAACGGTGGATAAAGGTTGGGATAACTTGATTGGTCATAGATAGCGATCAGCATGCTAAGCCAATGCCGCTCAAGCTTACTGATAATCCGTTATTCACAGTGAGCGACAGTTGAAGATAAGCGGATAATCAGTCAAGGCTTTTTTGATAAATTTTGCACAGTTGATAACGGTGCCACGTTACATCAAACCCCCGTTATCCTGTGTGCATTTAGGGAAGGTCTCGCGACTCATGGCTTTCATCGATGATCGGTTCAGTCCATTGTCGAGCGAGCGAGGCCCATTTGGGTATAACATCGATAAGACCTTGTGAAAAATGTGATTTTCATAACCTTTTACACGTTTTAGAATAGGCAGCAACGTAATGACCAACGGCAGTGAAATGTTACTTACTAAACCAGAAATACAAGCCCCGAGCGTCGCCATTATTGGTGGTGGTGTCGCAGGTGCCACCGCCGCGGTGCATCTAAGTGAACTCGGGTTAAAGGTGACCTTGTTGGAAAAGAGTGCTGGTCTCGTCAACGGACCACCGATTTGCCATCTTCATGCAGGCGGTAATTTATATCGAGAAATTTCTCAACAGCAGTGCATTGAATTACTGCGTCAATCGATAGAAACCGTAAGGTTATATCCGCACACCTTAAATCGTCGACCCACAGTGATCGCCATTCCACACAGTGATCCTGGATCTGTACAGGAAGTGTTACCGAGGCTAGAAGTCATTCGTTCCGCTTACCAGCAGCTCGTCGTCGAAGACTGTCACAATAAAATGCTCGGTGAACCCAGTGACTATTTTCGTCTTTATCAGCAAGATGAGCTTGAGCGTCTTGCACTTAAGTCACAACCGAAGGTACCAACCAGCTTCGATGATTGGTTAATCCCTTTTGCCCAGCATACGGATTTATCTCAACTGAAATATCCGGTTGTTGCCGTGCAAGAATATGGTTGGAGCGTCTTCCGATTAGCCGCCAGCGCACACTTAACCTTAGAAGCGTTGCCAAATTGCCAAGTCATCACCCAAGCGACGTTGGTTGACTCCCAGTTCGTCGATCAACAGTGGCAGTTAACCTATCAAGATCGTCATGGTCATCAGCAATTGTTACAGTGTGACTACTTAATTAATGCTTGCGGTTATGAAACGGGTAAAATTGATGATTTAACTCAACATCCTCGGCAGCGTCTGGTTGAGTTTAAAGCTGCGTTTGTGACCCACTGGCCGCGTTGTCATCAAGAGTGGCCTGAGGTAATTTTCCATGGCCCGAGAGGCACACCACAAGGAATGGCTCAGCTAACCCCTTATGCGGATGGTGTTTTTCAATTGCACGGTATGACACAAGACATTACGTTGTTCAGTGACGGCTTGGTGTCTTCGACGGCGGAATCCTCACAACCTTGTTTGCCCGCTTATCTGCAGGAAAAGCTGACTCAAGGCTGGTCAAGCCAAGCGCTAAGTGAGCGGACTTTAAGAGCAATTCAACACATGAGTCAATTTGTGCCCGAATTCGCTTGTGCAGAGGTAGGTGGAAACCCATTATTTGGTGCTCAGCAGATCCCAGGTGTCGATGCATCACTGCGCGCGGCAGATGTTACGTTTGAGGCCAACCAGTATGCTCGCATTGAGGTAGTAAAAGGCTCATCGGCTTTGGAAGCAGCGAGACGACTGGTTTCGACATGGCAATTAGCCGACGTTGATTCTGGATTATCGATTGAGCAGCAGCACCCGGTGTGTTTAAGTTTTAGCGAGCAACAAATTGAGCAAAAAGCCATCGAGTTAGCGGAGCAGCGTGGTTATCCGATTGCGTTAGCTAAGGTTGTTGGCATTAGTAATCATTAACGCAACTGCTCACGGATGCGGTTGATCAATTCAACCGCTTTTGGATGTCCTGGGTTGACGCATAAGGTGTCTGCTTCAATCGCCAAAATAAAACCGTCTGCACTGGTTACTTTTCCATAACGAGAGATTTGTTTGACTTGGTTTAATACCGCTTCTTCGCTATGCAGTATCGCATTAGGTAGCGTGTCGGGCGTTAATTGCCCGTTAGCCAGATACGTTCTATCGGCAACCGCTTCAAATAACAGCGGCACATCAAAGCGATCCGCCAGATCGAGATAATCTTGGTTATTCGGCGAGGCTAAAATCATCAGGGGAAGATTAAAACAAGAGACCGCATCGACCATTGAGCGGAAAATATTTTTATCACTCATCATGTCACGATATAACGCGCCATGGGGTTTGACATAGCTTAGCTCGGCATTTTTGCTCTCACACAAGGCCTTGAGCGCACCAACTTGATAAATCACAATATCGCATATCTCTTCATCCGATAGGGCAAAGGAGCGTTGACCGAAGCCTTGTTTATCAGGATAGCCGGGATGAGCACCAATCATGACGTCATTTTGTAGTGCTAAATCAATGGTTTTACTGATGAGATGTGGATCGCCAGCATGAAATCCACAGGCGATATTAGCCATATCGATATGAGGCATGATGTCTTTATCAGCCCCCATCTGCCATGCACCAAAGCCTTGGCCCATATCACAATTTAGTTTGATCGTTCGCGTCGTACTCACAGAAGGTGATCCTTATTGGTTATCCCTTACTTATCTGATGTTGAATATTAGTCATCGTTTGAACCTATTTATCATTATCTTATAGGATAAGATCAATACGCTGACAGGTTTTTTTCTTGGATTCTTTATTAGTATTTTGAAAGTACTTAACGATAGAATAGGTTTATGAACGTGGTCAATCGTGCTGCAATCGAATCAATGACTCAAACAGATAACTAAGATGTACAAATTAACGAACAAAGGTAGCTAGGTATGAAAGTGTTAGTCACCGGGGGAATGGGCTATATCGGTAGTCATACTTGTATCCAGATGATTCAAGCGGGCATGACGCCAGTTATTGTTGATAACTTATACAATAGTAAAGCCTCGGTATTGGATAGAATTGAGAAAATATCAGGTTGTCACCCCGTTTTTATTCATAGCGACATTCGTGACAAAGCGCGGTTAATGAGCATTATGGCCGAACATAAGATTGAATCGGTGATTCACTTTGCGGGGTTGAAGGCGGTCGGTGAGTCGGTACAAAAACCGCTCGAATATTACGATAATAATGTCAATGGTACCTTAGTGCTCGTTTCCGCGATGCGTGAAGTGGGGGTGAAATCATTAATATTCAGTTCTTCTGCGACCGTGTATGGCGATCCTGCTAGCGTGCCAATCACTGAACAGTTTCCGACCAGTGCGACGAATCCCTATGGGCGTAGTAAATTGATGGTTGAAGAGTGTTTGCATGATTTTCAACGTGCTAATCCAGATTGGAGCATCACACTGTTGCGTTATTTCAACCCGGTTGGCTCGCATCCATCGGGAGAGCTTGGTGAAGATCCGCAAGGCATTCCGAATAATTTAATGCCGTTCATTTCTCAAGTTGCTGTCGGGCGGCGCGAATGTCTGTCTATTTTTGGTAGTGATTACCCCACCAAAGACGGTACTGGTGTACGCGATTATATTCATGTGATGGATTTGGCTGATGGGCACATTGCGGCACTACAAAAAGTCGGCATTCAGTCAGGGCTACATATCTATAACTTAGGCACAGGTCAGGGTTACAGTGTGTTAGAGATGGTCAAAGCCTTTGAAACCGCTAATCAGTGTCAAATACCGTATCAGTTAGTGGCAAGACGCCCGGGTGATATTGCCGAATGTTGGGCCGATCCAACGAAAGCTCAGAAAGAGCTAAATTGGCAAGCGACACGCACCCTCCAAGAGATGGCGCAAGATACTTGGCGTTGGCAGTCACAAAATCCTCAAGGTTATCCGGATAGTGAAGCGATATAACTAAACGACGTTATTAGCCATCACTTATTTTGGGCTATGGTCAGTCGTTATTGGTCATCAACAAATGGTTATCAATAAAAAAGCCAGTCACATTAGTTGACTGGCTTTTTAATAAATCACTTTTCATCTCAAATGAGAGGAGAAAGCGGCGGATTAATTCGTTTGGTAGCGACTTAATATTTGACTGAGGTTTTGCGTCGCTTGACTGATTTCATTAATCCCAGATGAGGATTTTTCTGCGACGCGACGAATGGTATTGGACTGACTACGGATATCGCTCAATTCTGATGCAATATCATTAGCGACTGAACTTTGTTCTTCTGCAGACGTTGAAATCTGTACACTCATATCATTGATCATCCGTGCCGAATGAGCGATTTTTTCAATATCTTGGCCAATTTCCATTACTAAGCTGCTGCTACTTTGCGCTTGTCCTACCGTTTGTTCGGTCATTTTTGCTATCGTACGGCTTTCAC
The DNA here is from genome assembly GCF_013048705.1 of Vibrio sp. A11. Taxonomy (NCBI): domain Bacteria; kingdom Pseudomonadati; phylum Pseudomonadota; class Gammaproteobacteria; order Vibrionales; family Vibrionaceae; genus Vibrio; species Vibrio sp. A11. Next base: position 64,231 of record NZ_VHSI01000005.1, read on the forward strand.
TTTGCAGTTTTTCAATCATCGATTGAATATCAATAGTGGCTGATTGTGTACGGCTAGCGAGAGTGCGAACTTCGTCAGCAACCACAGCAAATCCTCGACCTTGTTCACCAGCTCGTGCGGCTTCAATCGCTGCGTTGAGTGCGAGAAGATTAGTTTGTTCAGAGATAGCGTTGATGGTGGTGATCACTTCATTAATCTTGATCGCATTTTCATTTAAGGTTGTTACCGATGAGGATGTTTGACCGATAAAGCGTGATAATTGTTCAATTTCGTTGATCGCTTGAGTGACTCGACGATGACCAATCTCAACTTGTTTCGCATCTTGTTCTGCTTGTTGAGTGGCTTGACGAGAAATGCTCGACACTTCCTGTGCGGAGGCGGTCATTTGTTCCATTGCGGTGGCAACAGAATCTAACGACGCGTATTGATTATGAATTTGTTTTTCACTCTCTTTCATTTCACCGGCAAACACTTTTGAGGTATCGGTGAGTGTCGCTGAGTTGTCTTTTACTGTGACCACTAATTCAGTCAAGGTATCCATGGCTTTATCTAGTGCGCAGCCAATGGTGCCAAACTCATCACGTCCAGGATGAAAGCCTAAGCGGGAAGTCAGATCGCCTTTCGCAATTTTTTGCGTCGTAGTGTAGAGATCCCACAATGCTCCACCTAAGAAAGTCGCAATCCAATAGCAAAGAAGCCCGAACGGAAGAACCCACAAGTAACTGAATAAAAGCACCTTGAAAGCGGCAGAGCGCATTTGCTGCTCTTGACGAGAGAAGTCTTCCGTTAAACGATAGACCTGCCCATTGTTGCTTTGAGCCGTCGCCATGACTCGACCTTGTTGATACTGCGTATCTTGCAAAGCAGCGCGAGATTCTAATCCCGGGATCAGGGTAATGGTATTTTGACTGATGATCCCTTGCAGCTTATATTCTACCGCTTGTTTCGCTTGAGTCTCAAAGTTGGTAATAGTGTTGATATAGCGAGCGCCAGCTAGGGCACTTAGTGTGATAAAAAAGAGCGCAAACACGGCCCACATCTTATCGTTGATGGATATTTTGATGAATACACGATCAATCATCCTGAATGGAACTTGTTTCATATCTTCTCCGGTGCAGCACAATGGCGTAGGGGTTGAGCGATTTTACGGCTATCTGAGCGATTAAAGTGTGTAATATCCCATATATTTATGAAATATATATGTACCAACATATAAGAATTGAGAGGTAGATCGATATATTCAGCATTTATATCAAAGCCCGAATAAGGATTCTTATTCGGGCTTTGATAAAGGTCATAAAGAATTCCAAGCAGGGCGCTTGAATGGCAGTGATTAGCCGAGTGCGGGAAGTGCGCCAATGGTGATCATTAATTGGGCGGCAACAATTAATAAGCCAATGACCCCTGTAATCATCAAGGCTGGCTTACCACCAATCACTTGGTAATACTCAGGTGAGGAGCTTTGACTTCTAACGCGCACGACCATCGCAATCGGTAAAAATATCGCCAACACCGCCAAAGCAATTGCCGCATAACCTAAGGCCATAATAAAGCCTTGTGGGTAGAATAAAGCAAACAAAAGCGGTGGGGTAAAGGTGGCGACAGAAGCGACGAACCGATTCACACCTGCCCCTTTTTTACGTAACGTATCACCCATAAACTCAAACAAACCTAAGCTAACACCGAGGAAAGAAGTCAATAACGCTAAATCCGCGAAAATACCGATCATACTCCCTAGGCCCGATTGATGTGCACTGCGTGCCAATGTGCCAATTAAGGCAGACAAACCACTATTTTGAACCAGCTCAGCTTGGCTAACGACACCGAGTGTGGCTAATTGCCACAGGATATAAATGATCAGTGGAATAGCCGAACCAAAGACGATGGCTTTACGCAGTGATGGGGTATGTCCATCAAGATAGTTGACGATAGCGGGGATACTGCCATGAAAACCAAACGAGGTGAAAATCACGGGGATAGAAGCAATGATCAGCCCCTGTCCAAGTGGCATACTCAATAAGTAGGACTCAGTAACATTAGGGGCAAGAAACGTCAGCACCATGATCATGGCAATGATTTTACCGGCAAATAATAAGCGGTTGACTTTATCGACCGTCGCTGTACCGATGGTGACTACCGCAGCGACAATAACGGTAAACAGCAAAGTGCCTGTTGGCGCAGATATAGTGAATCCAGTAAATTCACTGATCCGTTGAGTAAACTGCCCACCACCTCCAGCGATATAAGCAGCACATAACGAGTAAAATAAGAACAGCATAGCGAAGGTCGCTATCCACTTGCCTTTTGTGCCGAGTATCTCTTTCGCGAGGGTATGCAACGTGGCGTCTTGACTTGAGTATTGATGGATTTCTACCATCAATAATGCGGTGAAGGCCATTAAGGCCCATAGACCAAGCATAATCACTAATGCCGTCGAAAATCCAAGCCCAGCGGAAGCCAAAGGCAGAGCGAGCATACCCGCGCCAATCGTCGTTCCTGCAATAATTAAGCTACTACCTAACAGTTTTGATTTAATCATATTGTAAACTTATCTGTACGTATTTAGTGGTTAAATGGGTGCGACGGAGTCAGTTAAACGATGTTTAGGCCGCTGCTTAGGTGTTTTTGGCTATTTTGAATAAATTAATCAATAAGGTCAATGGTGTTGTAAAAAATTAAGTTCATTAGTGTAATTTTATTTGTACACTGAATCTTTAGTTTGGTCTGACTGGTGATGCATCGCTGACTGTGTTAAATCTGTAGTTGGTATTGTTCTCGTTGAGTACGACACAAAATTACACGGAGTGGAAAAGTGATTCACCTTTCCAGTAATAACACAGGAGGTCGAGATGACAGACCAGATAAACCTTAATGATGATACTTTAGAGCTGTTAGACGCGTTGGAAATTGGTTGTGAATTAAGTCATTACGATACTACGGCTTATGACACTAGCGAGGCTGACGTTACCTTACTCTGTTAGTTCGCATCATGATTTCCATTTGCGTACAAAATAATCACTATAGGTGGCGATTCTCATTTTCGCAAAGCCAAAGCCATAACTATTTGCTACAATCCGCGCCCAGATTTTCTTTACGCTCAGCGTCGAACGCTGGGCGTTTCTTGTATTTTTAAAAGGAAAGTAGCATGTCTTCACCCTTCAAAACCTTTTTAGACTTGGGTATTGCACCTACTTTAGTTGACAGCCTGAATGCGTTAGGTATTGAGACGCCAACAGAAATTCAAATTCAGGCCATCCCGCCCATTTTGGCGGGACATGATGTGCTTGCTGGAGCGCAAACCGGAACGGGTAAAACGGCGGCCTTTGGTCTGCCAATATTACAACGCTTGGCGGCATCAAAAACTAGTATCGATTTGAGCAGCAGGGATATTCGTGCTTTGGTGTTGGTGCCAACACGTGAGCTTGCCCAGCAGGTATTTGAGAGCCTGACTGCTTACGCGAAAGGCAGCGAGTTAAAAATTGTTGTTGCGTATGGCGGCACCAGTATGAGTGTGCAAAAACAGCATTTGCGTGGTGGTGCTGATGTACTCATCGCCACGCCAGGACGGCTTTTGGATCATGCACATGTGAAAAGTCTTTATTTGGGTAACGTACAAACCTTAGTGTTGGATGAAGCGGATCGAATGCTGGATATGGGCTTTATGCCTGATATCCAAAGAGTCTTGCGTAAATTAAATCGTGCACGACAAACGTTATTCTTCTCTGCCACCTTCGATCAAAAAATTAAGGCATTGGCTTATCGGATGATGCATGAACCGATAGAGGTGCAAGTGACGCCAGCGAATACGACGGCAGACACGGTGTCACAAATGGTTTATCCGGTTGATAAAAAACGTAAAAGTGAGTTATTGGCGTATTTGATCGGTTCACGTAACTGGCAGCAAGTGTTGGTCTTTACTAAGACTAAGCAGGGCAGTGATGCTTTAGCTCAAGAGCTGAAGTTGGATGGTATTAAAGCAGCCTCGATCAATGGTGATAAAAGCCAAGGCGCGCGACAAAAGGCGTTGGATGATTTTAAAGCCGGCAAGATTCGGGCGTTAATTGCTACGGATGTCGCCGCGCGCGGGATTGATATCTGTCAATTAGAGCAAGTGGTTAATTTTGATCTGCCTTACAAAGCGGAAGACTATGTTCATCGTATCGGCCGTACGGGACGGGCAGGACAATCCGGTTTGGCGGTCTCTTTAATGAGTCCACAAGAAGAGCCGTTGTTGCAAGCGATTGAGCGGTTGCTGGATCAGCGCTTACCACAAGAGTGGTTAAAAGGTTTTGAACCATCGCCATTAGAACGCTATGAAGATACGCCTTCTCAGCGATTGAGCCGCTCGGCGGAGAAACGTCAATTAAAGGCTAAGCTGAAAATTCATGCCAAGCGTGGCAAAAGATAGTTAAACATATAACCCCCTGAAGACGTGAGCCTTTAGGGGGTTATATGTTAGATATTGGCTTAATCGGCTGTCGCTGATGAGTCTTCGTCAGTGGAGAGGTTTTCCGATGGCTGAGAGAGGGCGCACTGTTTTCGCCAATCATACTGCACATCGTAGACTAGCTCTTTGACAGAACGAGGAGATAAAGCGTACTCATCGGTAATGCGGTATTTTTGAATCATTAACCCATTAAACAGTTGCCAGTGGTTGAGTAAGCATTGGTCGAGGTCCGCTTCTTCATCTCGCCATGTTTCTTTGAGAAAAGGCGTTAAACTGGCCGCACTGTGGGTATACATGATCATTTGCCATTTCACTTCCCAAATTTTGATCGGCGTTTCAGGGCACTGTTGATTATACTGTTCGGCAAACCCTTCAATTAATCGTTCTATTTCACCTGAAGTATCGATAAAGTAGTCGATTAACGCATCGTCTTGACGCACGGCATCAGCAATCAGCTGGATAGGTTGTTTGACAATCAATCCATGAGCCAATAAACGCATGATAAACAGATAGACTTTCACGTTAGCTGGCATGGATTCTGGGATCTCTTTGATCACCTTACGCATATAATGCTCAACATACAGATGCAGGCCATCACTAATGCTGTGCCAGATTTTCTCTTTACTACCGAAATGATGACGAATCAAACTGTGTGACACTCCGGCTTTTTCACTAATGTTACGCAAAGAGACTCGTGCATAACCGAAATCACAAAACAGTTGTGCTGCAACTTTGAGGATATGATAGCGAGTGTTCAGTGCATCTTCAGCACTGCGCCGCCCTTGTCGTTTTTCCGTCATGGCACTTCTTCATTGATTGATTACTGTGATGTTTTACCAGATCTACCGCAGAGTTTCACGGATAACTGGCGCATGGAGAGATTGACTGCACAAAACCTCACCTTAATTAATGCGAAGGTTCATACATAACCGCAGAGTTTGGCTTTACTTAAGCAAGCGATGGTTTTTGCATCGCTGATATCGCCATCAATAATGTATTGTTCGAGCTCTTCCATCGTTAGGCTTAATACTTCTATCAGTTCATCATCATCACACTGAAAGCGCTGTGTTTTCGTCAGTTGTTTGGCGACAAATAGATATTGTATTTCGTCACAAAATCCGGCCATCGGAGTGACTTGGCCTAATTCAAAAAATTGTTCGCCACTGTAGCCAGTCTCTTCCTCTAGCTCACGTTGTGCACACTCAAGTGCAGTTTCATTATTTTCGATGGTCCCTGCGGGTAATTCGAGTAACCATTTTTTTAACGAAGGTCTGAATTGACGAATAACGATAATTCGCTTGTCTGCCGTGATGGGCAAGATGACTGCGGCACCCGGGTGTTTGATGGTGGTATGAACCAAGGTTTGTCCGTTTGGATAGATAATGGTTTCTTCAACCAGTGCAATGTTTTTCCAGTGGTGTATGGTTTTTATCATGGACTAATAATCTATTTTTATCTGTTGAAATGCTGTGGCAGTCAGCGATGAATAAAAGCAATAGGGTATCAACAGAGGGCGGTTATCGTTAAGCGACTAACCTTACCCCATTTAATCGGATACCCCAACTCAATTGATGTCCAGACGTGACGTTTCTATGAATTTGTTATTTACGCATCAATGAGTTGAGAAGTAATTCTGCAAACTTTGATCTCAACCCTTTTCTCACTATTGAGATCTGGTATAAGGCTGTGCGAGTTTAAAATACAACTTGTAACAAATTAATAACGAATGTATAAATCCCGCTGTACCCTCAGCCAGTTACGGAGCGCCTCTATGATCAACCCTTCTTCTCATGCACAAAAAGCGTTACTGGCAGAAAGAATTAATAAATTAGCCAAAGCATTGGCGGATGGCGTGTATGAGCGTGAAAGTACGATTAAGCTCTGTTTGCTCGCAGCCCTGACGGGTGAAAGTGTTTTCCTGCTTGGTCCTCCCGGGATTGCAAAAAGTTTAATTGCCAAACGTCTTATCCAAGCTTTTGATAGTAGCAGCTATTTTGAATACTTGATGACTCGATTTTCTACCCCTGAAGAGGTGTTTGGTCCATTAAGTATTCAAGAATTAAAAGATAATGGTCGCTATCTACGCCTAACGGATGGCTACCTGCCGACGGCACAAGTGGTTTTTCTGGATGAAATATGGAAAGCGGGGCCGGCAATTCTTAATACGTTACTGACGGTTGTCAACGAGAAAACCTTTAAAAATGGCAGTGATATTGAACGGGTCCCAATGCGTTTGTTGATTTCGGCTTCCAATGAATTACCTGATGAAGAGAGCGGTCTTGATGCTTTATACGACCGTATGTTAGTGCGTGTTTTTGTCAATCGTATTCAAAATAAACAGAACTTTAAATCGATGTTAACGGTAGGGACGCCACAAGAAGCGAAAATCCCTGATGGACTGGCAATTACCGATCAAGAATATCATCAATGGTTAAGTGAATTAGATAAGCTGACGTTAACCGATCCGCTGTTTGAAAAGCTCTATCTGCTAAAAGCGCAATTAGAGCAAGCGGCGCAAGAGAGCGGTTTACCGGCCGATGATGTCTATGTTTCTGATCGCCGCTGGAAAAAGTCGGTGAAGTTATTGAAAGCGTCTGCTTTTTTTAATGGACGCGATCAGATAAGCCCGCTGGATTTACTGTTATTACAAGATTGTTTATGGAACAGTCCCGAGTCACGGGAATTGGTGTATCGAGTGACGCGTGAGTTTGCTTTACGTGATGCATTTGATCAATCTCAGGTTGAGCAACAAATTGACCGCTGTCGTATTGAATTGACGTCCATTCAGCAAGCGTTAGAAAGTGAATTAGCCATGGAGCCGTCACTAGAAACGACCAATGGCTTAAGAAAAAAACAATTTCATCAATACGATCTCAGCCAAGCTAAACTTTATCAAGTGGGGCAAACAAAAAATCTCGTTAAACTGGTATTGCTGCAAAACAATTTATCGGTTGCTGAAGCCGAAAAAGGCGATAGCCGGTGGATTTATCTTAGTAAACCTGAGCTGCAAAAGGCGATTAAACAAGGGCAGGGAGAGATTTACGGTTACGTTAATCACAACCCAAATGTATTCCGGTTACGGATTGAACTGGATGGACAAGGGAAGTTAGTTATCAAAGATATTGCCAACCGTTCCGTGTTATTAGCCTTGGTGACTAAGCAAGGGTTAGACGAGCAACAGTATCAACTTTGGTTACAACAAGCGGAACAGGCGTTGGTACAACTCAAGCAGACGGAGCATCATTTACGTCAAGTGCGTTCAGATTTTCATAGTGCGTTACCACATAACTTTATTGATCCAGAACTGCCTGTGGCGATGCAGTCGATACTGCATGAGCTACAGCAGCAATTAGAGGAGACGCACAGTGAGTTTGAGAAAACCGTTCAGCGCTTTAGACAGTTAAGCGATTTTTTTAGTTAATTGAGGTCGGATTATGCTCGGTGCAGACAGCTTGAATATTGTTTTAGCCATCGCGGAATCTGGCATTATTGAAACCGCCGTCAATGATTTATTAGCACGCTCACAAATGATGATGGTTGAAAATGATGGTATTCGTGCCTCGGTAAAAAATCATTTAGCGAAGTGGCATAGTCAAGTTAAACAACAGATTACCCAAGTCACAGAGAGTGAGCATTTTCAAACTGAAATGGCACTTTACCAACAAGTGATTCATTGGGATGAAGAAACCTTTTTTAGTAAACTACCGGAACTGGTCAAGCAATTAGAAGGGGTGTCGCCTTTTTATCTGAAAGCTCGTCAATTAATGGAAGATAACAACGCACTGAAAAATCCGATGTTTGCCCATTTTTTCTGTGACCAATGGTATAAAGCTTTAAGCGAAGAAATTAAACAAGCGCAGATTATTGAGCTTGAAGCGAGTAAAGAACAGGCTTATGCCGAGTTGTATCAGCGGATGGAAACGTTGCGTAATATGGATAATGTCGCTCAAGCTGGGGATGAAAATCACGTCGGACGTTTATGGGATATGGCGGCCGCTAAATTAAGTCGAACCGATCTGAGCGTCATGAAGCGTCACGCTGACTTCCTCAAAAAACACAAAGGGCTACAAGAAATCGCTGAGCAACTTGGACGAATGGCCAGTCAAATTGATGATCCTTCGCTCAATCCAACCTTAAATGAACATCCCGAGGTGGTGGAAGAGAAATCTGATCAAGCGACCGATGATATTGTGGGCATTCACCCTAGTGATGATCTCAATAAGTTACTGCCGAATGAAATTCTTTTCTTGAGTCATCCAGAACTCGAAGTGATCTTCTATAAGCATCTAATAGATAAGCGCTTAATGAACTATCGTATGCAAGGTAAGTCACGCACGCTGCGTAAGGTTCGTGCTCAATCTACCGAGCATGCACAGTTAGAATTAGAAAAGGGGCCGTTTATTATTGCCATTGATGCATCAGGCTCAATGAAAGGTTTTCCTGAGCAGTGTGCCAAAGCGATGGCTTACGCTTTGATGCAAATTGCGTTAGCCGAAGATCGTGATTGTTTTGTGATGCTGTTTTCAACACAAGCGATTGTCTATGAGCTCACGCGACAAGATGGTCTGCGTGAAGCGAGTGATTTTTTAAGTTATACCTTTCATGGTGGCACCGATTTGCAGCCAGCGTTAGAAAAAGCGATCAGCTTGATGCAAGGTGAGCGATACAAAAATGCCGATCTGATGGTGATTTCAGACTTTATTGCTCCCAAGCAGAACGAATCGATTTTGCAGCAGGTCGAGGATTTAAAACGAAACCGCAACCGCTTCCATGCGTTAACCTTGTCTCGTCATGGTAATCCCGAACTGATGACCATGTTTGATCACTGTTGGCATTACCATCCTAATTTATTGGGTAGACTGGTGAAGAAATGGTAGCCATCAACGTTTGCTGTTAAGGATCTGCTGAATACGTGGGTTGAGCGTTTTCCCGTGCTGTTGCTCATACTCTTCCCGTTTGAGATCATTAACGTTTTTCACTGAATGGGACGGCAGTAAATTATTAGGTAATTCAGTGACTAATTTCCCCTTTTCTTCAAGCCTTTTCGCTTCCAAATAATATTTCTTAAACAGTTGATCTAACTTGGCTTCCGCCACTCGTTTTAAGTCATACAGCTTGTTTTGAACTAACCATTTCTCAATATTATTCTCCGGTTCGCGAGAGAGTACGCGGATCCGGCTGTCGAGTAGCTCTTCGGCAGTAAGGGCATCACGCAGCACCCAAAGCTCGCCCATCTGTGGTGGCCAGCTATTGCCCAACTGAATACGTTCATGACAATGTTTAAGTACTCGGTTGAGACTATTAGGGTCAATCGATTCAGCGAAATCAACAAATTTCCCTGTAGGCAAACTGCCATACTGATATTCCCATTGAGTTTCATAAACACTCAAGAACGAGCCAAAAACATGTAAGCACCAGTCGGAAGGCTCCTCAGGATGAACACTATCGGCCACGATGGGCTCAGAAGGTGGGCTTTTTTCCTTTTTGGATAAGCTGCTGTCGGAAGCGCTCAGATGGGCTAAGCTTTGGTTTATACCCATTTCCCGTAGTTTGCTCTCGATTTCCTGAATGTTCAGAGGTTTTCGCTTGCTGTCTTTCATTGAGTTTCTCGTTGGTCAACCAATACTGGAGTTTGTTTTCTAATCGGGCGACGGTTAATAGCTCGCTGGCTTTAGACTTGTGCCAGAGAACAAATTTTTTCCACACTAATAGATGATCATTATTAATGCCAGAGAATTTAAAAGCCCGCTCTGCCCACATAGGGATTTCACTCTCATCCAAATCATGAGTCGCAATCGCGTTCCCTTGCAGTAAATTAGATGAGTTATTGCGATATTGTAACGCTTGCTTTGGCAGATTAGGAAAGTTTTCCTGTGGTGCAGGTGCAGGTGCAGGTGCAGGTGATTTCATCGTCATAGGGTGGTGCTCTTGAGCACTAATTCGCATCTGGAAAATATGCAGTTCATGACCATGACGATAGTCTACTTTGATTTTTTCAAGCCGTTGCTGCTCACACAAAGAACGTAAACATTCGGCTAAACCAAAGGTAGATAAGCAGCAGAGCGGGCCCATATGTTCTAAGTTAACCGTCACATAGCCCATATCATCGGTGCTATCGGCAAGCATTAATAACACCAGTTTTTCTGCTGCGCTTGCACAGTTGAGTTGCCAGGCTAGATGGGTATATTTTGCGCTCACTTATCTCGCTCCGACTTTATGTAATATTAAAAGGAAGCGTTATTGTATGTCAGTCGCATAGGGAGTTGTAGGCTTGAGAGTAATTAAATTCATTTGCACAATAGCGATAAGCCAAAGAAATGAATTGGCCCCATTATGTTTTGGGGCCATAAGTATGATCAATGGTGGCTTAGGCGTTGATTACAGTAGTGCAAGTAAGGTTTCTGCTTTACTGGCTTCGAATGTTTTCGCTTCTTCAACATTGAGGGTGGTGACCACACCATCTTCAATGATCATCGCATAGCGTTGTGAGCGAATGCCACCAAAGCCCGCAGTATCCATTTCAAGGCCCAGAGCTTTGGTAAAACTGGCATCACCATCGGCAAGCATTAACAGTTCAGAGGCATTTTGCGCTTCGCCCCATGCTTTCATTACAAATGCATCATTAACCGCAACACAGGCAATCAGGTCAACACCTTTCGCTTTGAAAGTATCGGCATGAACCACGTAACCAGGTAAATGGGCTTCTGAACAGGTTGGGGTAAATGCGCCTGGGACGGCAAATAAGACCACTTTTTTGCCCGCAAACAATTCTTGAACATTATGATTAACCATACCATCTGCGGTCAGTTGGCTGAGTGTTGCCGCAGGTAAAGATTGTCCTTGCTTGATCATCTTGGTTCCTTAATCGTGAGTTGTCCCTGCGGTTTGAAAATCAAATCGCCTGAGGGAAGAGATTACTCATCCAGTGTAACTCTAAATACGATGACCAACCACCGACAAACTGTAGGGAAATCATAATGAGTTAATGGCGTTATTATGCTTGTTACCGCATGCTATCGATGCCCCGAGTTTAGGGCTGATATTTCATTCTGCTAACCTGATTGAAACGGAGTGATAAGCACGGACAATTGGCGCGGCTTTTTCAGGGTGACTTTTTTCAACACGCTGATAATGGCCAAGTAATGTGGTTAAATATCTTTGCGCCTGCTGATATTCGGCGAGGGTCTTGACTTGCCAGAGTGAGTCGCCCACCAGACTGATCGTTGGTGCGTTATTATCAGTAGAAGGTGGGGCTGCGATATACAGCACTTCATAATAGCGGCGGTTGTCTTCGACCAGGCTTTCATGATACAGCTGGCAGGACAACTGACGTAACTGTTGTCTTAAGCGATAGGTATGATAAACCGGACAAAGTATAAAATCGATCGATTGGTTTGGATGAGCCGTGATGATTTTGCTCACCAACTCCGCGGTTAAATCACCACCGACACCCGCGATGATCACTAAATGACGACCATGATGCTTATCAAGCGGCAACCTTGCTACATCGATGCAGTCGGCGCTCCACTGAGTTTGATTAGGGTAGTGGCGAGAAAGGCGCTGGCGTAACACGTCAATCAGCTCAGGGACAATATCAACAAAATGAATGCAGCTCGCCGCTTGGCGCGTTAATAGCGCTTGTCCCAACCAACCATGATCACAACAGCAATCCCAAATATGATCATAAGGCTGGGTAATCAGTTGCTCAATGTGTTGTAGGCGTTGGCTTAGCTTCATGGACAATAACGGTTAGTCAAATAAGGAAGCGGATTATACTCAACTTAACTCGCGAACCATAATTCTAGATGCAAAACCAATACACATAGTAATAAGGAGAAGATAATGTTAACCATCCATGGTTTGGATCATGTGGTATTACGCACCACTCAGTTAGATAAGATGCTCTATTTTTATGGCACCGTGCTTGGTTGTCCGATAGTACGCACTTTACCCGATGAAGTGGGATTGATTCAGCTACGAGCTGGTTCAGCTTTAATTGATATCGTTACTGTTGATAGTGAGCTGGGTAAATTAGGCGGTAAAGCGCCGCAACAAGATGGCCGAAATGTTGAGCATATTTGCCTGCAAGTCTCTCCACTCGAAGAGGCGGCTTTATTAGCGTTTCTTGATCAGCACGAGATTCCGCATTCTGATTTTGACACTCGTTATGGCGCACAAGGTTTTGGGCGTTCGATTTATATTGAAGATCCAGAAGGCAACGTGATTGAATTAAAAGCTTTTCAAGTGTAACTGTCGATTTTCACGGGTTGAGAACTTAATCTTTACATCTTGTAACAACTGGTTATAGTAAGCAACGCGTTGAAATGAGAGAGGAATGCCATGCTGGCTCTGTTTTTGAAATGCTTACTGGGCGCAGTAGCGGTGTTGATTATTGCTCTTCTCTCGAAGAGTAAAAGTTTTTTCATTGCTGGTTTAGTACCACTGTTTCCGACTTTCGCTTTGATTGCGCATTATATTATTGGCGCTGAGCGCACGATGGCTGACCTGCGTATCACGGCTTTATTCGGCCTCTATTCCTTGATCCCTTATGCCGCCTATCTATTAGCGATTTATTATTTTAGCTATCACTTCTCTTTGCTTTGGACATTGAGTTTATCGACTTTGATTTGGCTAGCTTTCGCTGGGGTGTTGATTGTGAGCTGGAGCCGTTTTCATCCAAGCATGGCCGTGTGATAGGCGGTGTTATCTGTGAAGTGGGAGTCAGTATGTGCACTCGAATAATAAGCTTTAACCTAGTGGTGATTACCCTAATTGCTTTGTGCTCCATGTTAGTGGGAAGCTTTTTTTCCTTGCCGTTAAGCGAGTTATTTATCGCGGCTATCGTGGTGGTGCTATTGCGTAAGCAAGCGCAGATAACATTGAATTTACCAAAAAGTCTGTTGATGTTTGTGCAGGTGATATTGGGGATCAGTGTTGGGGCGACGATTTCGCTGATTGAGTTAGGGCAAACCCTGAATGTCTCGGTAGTGGCTGGATTAATGGTCTGTCTACTGTTACAGACGGGCGGCGGTTTTTGGTGGCTACATAAACGGGAAGGTTGGCACCCGTTTGAAGCATTATTGGGCGCCATTCCCGGTGCGATGGCGGCGATACTGGTGATCAGTGAGTCGGGGAGTAAGCCATCGAGTAAAGTGGTTTATGCTCATTCAGTTCGGTTAATTATTTTAATCCTATTAGCGGGGGTCATTTCCCTTAATGGTACCCGTATCGCGGTTAGTCACCCGTTGATGGGCAGTGAACAATGGTTAATTTTAGGGGCTATTGTTGGCCTAAGTATGCTTTGTGGCAAACTCTCGATAAAGCTGGGTATTCCCGCCCCCTATATGTTGGCCTCATTATTGATCGCTGCTGCCTTTAATAGTTTCGTCCCTACATTTTCTTTTGCGGTACCGATCAATTTGGTGCTATTTGCTACCGCGTTATTGGGAGTGTTAATTGGCGTGCGTTTGGCAGAAACGACATTGCGTGAAGCGGCTTCTTATTCTAAAGCTGGGGTGATAGTCACCCTGATTGGCTTAATGGTTGCCGTAGGCGTATCTTGGATTGCTGCCAATCTATTGGGTATGAGTTGGTTAGTGTTACTGTTATCTTGGGTGCCCGGTAGTGTTGAAGCGATGACCGCGGTGGCGTTACTACTCGGTTTAGAACCCGCTTTTGTGATGGTCAATCATGCCATTCGCTTACTGCTTTTATACACCATGCCAGCACTGTTTAAGAAGCAGTTAGAGCAGTTACGTCCTTCGGAACAGTAAATAAATTCATCGCATAAAAAAACCACCGCGTAAGGCGGTGGTTCAATCATGGTTGTCTGTATTGAAGGGGCTTAACCAACGGCCCGTTGGCTAGTGTCTGCCTCTGCCTTAGCGGCTAAATATTGTGTGATTTGTTCAACACAGGTCACATCGTGATCGATACCTAATTTAGTACGACGCCAGAAGATATCATCCGCTTGCTGTGCATACTCATGTTCAATCAAATAATCGACTTCGATTTGATACAAGTCATCACTAAATTGAATACCTAAATCCGCTTGGTTTTGCACGCCATCAAGCATGGTATTACAGCGCGTACCATAGTTAGTGACCCAGCGCTCTAACATTGCTTGATTGACAAATGGCAGCTGTTGTTGCAGTTTGGCCAGTAGCTTATCGCGTGCAAAGGCTTCCCCGCCCGGTAAAGCAGATTGTGCTGTCCAACTTGGTTTCATCTGTGGGAAGAAGGGCGCAAGCTGCTTCATTGCTGATTCGGCCAATTTACGATAGGTGGTCAGCTTACCACCAAAAATCGACAGTAGCGGAGCTTCATCACCGTCTTGGTCGAGAGATAAGGTGTAATCACGAGTAATCGCTTGTGGTGAGTCTGATTCATCATCACATAAAGGCCGCACACCGCTAAACTCAGAGACGATATCACTGACAGCGATCTCTTTCGCAAAATGCTTATTGACGATATCAATCAGGTACTGACGCTCTTCTGCTGAAATCGTGACTTGTCTTGGATCGCCTTTATACTCAACGTCTGTGGTGCCGATCATTGAATACTTACCCAAATAAGGGATAACAAATACGATACGCTTATCTTCATTTTGCAAGATATAAGACTGCGGCTCATCGTGAATTTTTGGCACAATGATGTGTGAGCCTTTGATAAGACGAATGCCATAGGGCGAGTCGATTTGGATATTGTTATCTAAAAATTGCTTAACCCAAGGTCCGGTAGCATTGACTAAGGCATGGCTTTTACGCACAAAACGGGTTTGCGTTCGCTCATCAAAGAGCGTAACAGACCAGATATCATGTTCACGAGTGGCTTTTTCTACTCGGCAATAATTGATCACTTCCGAGCCGAGCTCTTTAGCTTGCATCGCATTCAGTATCACCAATCGAGCGTCGTCTACCCAACAATCAGAATATTCAAAACCGACCGACATTTCAGGTTTCATTACGCTGCCTGCCTGCAAGGCGACTTTTTTACTCCCCGGCAGTGAAGTGCGTTTGCCTAAATTGTCATACAGGAATAGACCCGCACGAATCATCCATGCCGGGCGAAGAAACGGGCGATGAGGAAGACGAAAACGCATCGGCGTGACAATGTGCGGTGCTTTTTTAAGTAAGACTTCGCGTTCAGCTAATGCTTCACTCACTAAACGAAACTCATAATGTTCGAGATAACGTAGGCCACCGTGGATTAGCTTTGAGCTGGCTGACGAGGTAGCGCTGGCAAAATCTTGTGCTTCATAGAGCCCGACTTTTAAACCACGCCCAGCGGCGTCGGCGGCGATGCCGGCACCATTAATGCCGCCACCCACCACGATAATATCTAACACTTGGTGTTCGTTAAATTGCGTTGAACTGTGCTGTTGTTTCATTTTGATGGCCTTTGTGTTCGTTTTTGTCTTTTAATGTTCGTATGAAACCATTAAATGGTCAAGATTGGCAGTTGTTACGTGTGATTTTTTGATATGGATCATATTTAATGCGCGTTTGAAGGTGTTTATTGGTAATTGAACGCTCTATTGCGCGTTTATTTATATTAACGATAGGAGAAACGGCTTATTAGATGAGTATAGGGTATGTCGATAACGACGAAATAAAAGAAACCAGGAGGGATGACAACAGGCTATTAGGGATGGTCTATAGGTGAAGCGAAATAACGTGAGTGTTTAGAAAATAAAAAAGCTCGCGATTACGGTTAGATAACGGCGAGCTAGGTATCAATGGTTATTGAACTATTTAACAAACACGTCTTTAAAATCACGTTTTAAAATAGGATCACGACGGGCTTTTTTGATTTGTTTGACCATGTCTTTAACACAGTTATGTAAGACTTGATCGAGCAATTCGGCGCGGTACTCTTCTTTGTCTTGCTCACTCATGTCTTTAGGTAATTTTAGTGTCGGAAACTCTTCCATTACATTGACGCCGGCAAACGCTTGGCTTACTGAGATCAGTGCATGGAACTGCTCAAAGTTATCAAGAATGTTTTGCGCACTAGCAGGAAGGCTATTCCATGCTTCTCTAACGACCTCTTCTGAGACTTCATGAATAGAAGCCACCATGTTGTACATTTGCTCGGGTACTTGGTCAAATTCAATCACCTGACGCAGTTCAGGGGATACGGTATCCAAATTAACGATCGGTGCTTCAGTTTGAGTCGTGTCTGACATGAAAAATTTCTCATCAAGGAAAAACCTCATGCTAAAAAGTTACGCTGAAATGTCAACCTAAACGTATCAATAAAGCGCTAAGCGCGGAGATTTTGTTCGTATCATCAGCATGACTAGCAGTTGGTAAAGGTTGATACTGAGCTTTTCTGCTAAAAATTAGACTAAAAGCCAGATCGCTATTGAATTCATGACAAAAAAAGACTCTCACGACAGCGACCTAGAAAAGGAGTCAGCCGCGTCGTAAGAGTCATATTGGTTGTGTTAAGCCAAGATTAGTTCTGTTGGCGAATCAAGTAATCAAAAGCGCCTAAGCTGGCTTTAGCTCCTTCGCCCATGGCAATGATGATTTGTTTATAAGGGACCGTTGTTGCATCACCAGCAGCAAATACCCCCTCAAGGCTGGTTTCACCACGACTACCGATTTCAATTTCACCACGCGGTGATAAGTTAACCGCTGAATCTTTCAGCCATTCAGTGTTCGGTACTAAACCGATTTGCACAAAGATCCCCGACAATTCAATGTGTTTAATTTCATCAGTATGACGATCTTTGTAGTTCAATCCGGTCACTCGGGTACCGTCACCGATCACTTCAGTAGTTTGCGCCATCGTGATGATATCAACGTTTGGCAATGAGTTAGCTTTGTTGATCAATACTTGGTCTGCGCGCAAAGTATCAGCAAACTCCAGTACCGTAACATGCTCAACGATACCCGCTAAGTCAATCGCCGCTTCAATACCTGAGTTACCACCACCGATCACTGCGGTTCTTTTGCCTTTAAATAATGGGCCGTCACAGTGTGGGCAGTAAGCCACGCCTTTATTGCGATATTCTTGCTCTCCTGGTACGTTCATTTCACGCCAGCGAGCACCTGGGCTTAAAATCACGCTGCGACTTTTAAGGCTAGCACCGCTTTGTAAACCGACATGAATACGTCCATCATCGGTAAATTCTGCGCCCATTAATTTATCGGCTTGCTGTTCAGTAATAATATCAACGCCGTACTCTTTTAAATGCTCAGTCAAATTAGCAGTAAGCTTCGGACCTTCAGTATGTTTGACCGAGATAAAGTTTTCGATAGCCATAGTATCCATTACTTGGCCACCAAGACGCTGAGCAACAATACCGGTGCGAATGCCTTTACGAGCCGCGTAAATCGCTGCTGCTGCACCAGCTGGACCACCGCCAACCACCAATACGTCGTAAGGGGCTTTCTCATTGAGGCTGGCCGCTGCTTTTTCGGCGGCGCCATCGTCTAACTTATGCAGTATTTCAGTTAGGCTCATGCGTCCTTGGCCAAACAGCTCACCATTCACGAATACGCTTGGCACCGCCATAATGTCGCGCTGTTTGACTTCATCTTGGAATAGAGCGCCATCGATCATCGTGGTGCGAATATCAGGATTAATTGCCGACATCATATTGAACGCCTGCACGACATCGGGGCAGTTTTGGCAAGACAGTGAAATAAAAATCTCTACGTCTAATGTTTTGTCTAACTGGGCAATTTGCTCAATGACTTCTGGCTCCAGTTTCATTGGATGGCCGCCAGAGTGAAGCAGGGCAAGAACTAAAGAAGTAAATTCATGGCCCATAGGCACACCAGCAAAACTTAATTGGGTTGCTTTGTCTGGGTTACTGACCGTCATAATAGGTTTACGCGCACTGGCATTATCGTCACGCTCGACCGAAACTAATGGGCTGAGTTCAGCAATTTCATTAGCCAGAGCTAGAATATCTTGCGCTGCTTTACTTTCATCGAGGCTGACCACTAAACGGACGTCTTGTTTCAGATTACTGAGATATTGTTTTAATTGTTGTTTAATCGCTTGGTCTAACATAGAAACACCTTGTCGAATACGTTGAAAAAAATGGCCACTCTGGATGAATATTGTCAAGAGAGAGCAAGCTAGGCATTTAGGTCGTCAGAGTAAAACACCCAGCCTGCTCTTAATCGATTAACGTCTGTGCTTGCGGATGTGGTTTAACACCACAGGTTCGCTATCAGCGTTAATTAGAATTAGATTTTGCCTACAAGGTCTAAAGATGGCGCTAGCGTTTCTTCACCTTCTTTCCATTTTGCAGGGCACACTTCACCTGGGTGAGAAGCTACATACTGAGCCGCCTTGATCTTACGCATTAGATCTTGTGCATCACGGCCAATGCCTTCAGCGGTGATTTCCATCGCTTGGATAACACCTTCTGGATCGATAACGAAAGTCGCGCGGTCTGCTAGGCCTTGACCTTCACGCATCACACCGAAGTTGTTGGTGATGTTGCCAGTTTGGTCGCCCACCATGTAGTAGTTGATTTTGCCGATCGTGTCAGAACTGTCGTGCCATGCTTTGTGAGTGAAATGAGTGTCAGTAGAAACTGAGAACACTTCAACGCCGCGTTTTTGTAACTCTTCATAGTGATCAGCAAGGTCACCAAGTTCGGTTGGACAAACAAACGTGAAGTCAGCTGGATAGAAGAAGAACACGGCCCATTTACCGAGAACGTCTTTTTCTGTGATTTCTACGAATTCACCGTTTTTGTATGCAGTTGCGCTAAATGGTTTGATTTGAGTGTTAATCATTCTTTACTTTCCTTTTCTGTAAGTTTTTGATTTCGCAATGTGTTGCGCTCGGTAAGTATATTCCCACTTTGAGTTGATAAAGGAAAATTGCTTGTGTCTATCCTATTGATAGGTGAAAGCTATTTAATGAAAGCGACGTTATCCAGATATGTTTAAAAAATACAAACCAATACAAAAAGTTGCTGTATTTATCAGTCACTAAAATTACACTGGATGCATATCATAAGGATGAGGTGTAAGGATTATTTATGCGTAACACAATAGGTCTTTTATTGATCGGTGGATTGGTCGGTGGATTGGTTGCTGGGCCAGTAGTGGCAACAGAATCGACAGAAGGGCAAACCAGTTTTTCGAGTCGTATTATTCGCGGAGATGAAGCAAAAAAAGAGCAATGGCCTTTTATGACCGCACTGGTAAGAAATCGCGAAAGCGACAGTTATCAAGGCCAATTTTGTGGAGCGAGTTACTTAGGTGATGGCTGGGTGTTGACCGCTGCCCACTGTGTGGAGAGAATCAACTTTAACGATTTCCATGTGCATATTGGTGTGCATGATCTGCTTGAAGCGAGCATTGAAGGTGAACGTGCCGAGATTAAAGCAGTTTATGTGAATGAAAACTATGCTGATCCTAGTGATTACAGCAATGATATTGCTTTGATTGAGTTAAAGTCGAAACCTAATGCTGACGCAGTAGCGCTGAAAACAACCGGAGGAGAGCTTTCGAAAGGGCAACCTCTAACAGTCATGGGCTGGGGCAATACTGTGCCTGATCGCAATACGAAACCTAATTATCCGTGGATACTTAACCAGGTCGATGTGCCTTATGTACCTAGAGCAATTTGCCAAAATCTTGGTGGTGATTATAGCGATATTGGTGATGATGCCATTTGTGCTGGATTTAGTGAGGGCGGTAAAGATTCTTGTCAAGGGGACAGTGGCGGCCCATTAGTGTACAGCCATAATGGTGGCATTGAGCAGGTAGGTGTGGTGAGTTGGGGAGATGGCTGTGCTCAGCCAAACGCGTATGGGGTTTATGCTAATGTTGCTTATTTTCAAGATTGGATCGCCCAGATAAAAGAATCGGGTATCAGTTATACTCAATATACTTATCGTAAAGTCACTCAACCAACCGTAGAAGAAGAGCTTGTTATAGAGAATACCTCTGATACGGCATTATCTATTCTTGATATAGAACTTGAGCCTGATTCCAAGCTCACCATAACAACCAATACTTGTATTGATGCGACTTTGGAGCCTTCTAATCGTTGTAGTATTCGTCTCACATCAACCTCAAAAAAACTGTTTACTCAACGGGATGATATTCGCGAGGTACAACAGTTAGTGGTGACGACTGACCGCTTGAATGATGAATTATCGCTTTTCTTGGTGTTTGAACGTGATAAACCAGCCTTGCTTTCTTCTAGTTCAGGCGGCAGTATCGGTTGGTCTTTATTTGGGTTAGGCTTACTCGGTTGGTTACGTTTTCGTAAAGGAGTGAGATTGTGATAAGAGTCGTATTCAGTACATTATTAGTATTCATATTGAGCGCTTGCAGCGGCGCTGAGAGTGCAGCAACTGACCCAGTGGTTGGAGATAAAATTCCTCTACTGAGTTATCAAGTCAACCCCAATCATATCGCCTTTGAAGCGCTAGGTAATGGATGCAGTCAAGCGGATCATTTTGCGCTACAAATCGATTCAATTCATCGACAAGCAGCAACGGTATCAGTGATACGCGTTAAACAAGATATGTGTCGCCGTATGCCGATGTGGGAATCGTTCACGCTTGCTTTACCTAAAGAGCTCCAAGGTAAAACCCTTTCTGTGACCAACCCCCAAGGGCAGGCAGATAGTAAAGGTTAATAATCACTTATGGTTTGTGAGATAAACCCGCGGCGCAGTGCCTAGTTATGGCTGCGCCGTTTTTAGTCGTCACGCATTAGGTCATCGACGAGCGATAGTGGCTGCCATTCAGAACACTCTAAATCGTTAACTAGACGATTCAACGTTAATCGAGCCACTATTGAAGAGGATCATTCGGTACAAAAGTTAAGCCCGATACTGACTCTTTCTCCTTTCTTTTTATCTGATTCTTCAACAAATAATGATATCAGTGCTAATTTTTAAGCTTTTCTACCCTTTATTGGTCGATAATACTTGAAATGTCCCATTAACTTTTGATTTACTCTGCGGCAGCATTACCAAGCTGAATGCAATTGACTTGGTGATATATGCTGAGCTGATGGACAATAGCCACCATTTGTCTATTGAGATAGCCACTCAGCTCATCGCAATAACTCAGCTTACTCTCTTTCTACTTACTGTAATGGTAGCGTAAAACATGGCTATTTTTCCTCATATATAGTGATGATTGAGGTCGATATAGAGTGTTTCGCTAAGTAGTTTGAGCATGGCAATGATTAATGGATGACATAAGGATAGAGAAATCAATGAGTGAAATCGCGGATAAGGAATCAACGCAAGGCCGTGGTGTACTGTGTTTTATTGCCCTTGCGGGACAGAAAATCCCAGACCCTATTGTGATATTTATGGTGCTATTTGCTGTCTGCTTACTCCTCACTGGGGTGATGAACGGTGTGCAGTTTGTAACCACGGGGGCGGATGGCGCGAGTACCACGCATAGCATTAAAAACATGCTGGCAACCGAGCACGTGCGTTGGGTGTTTGATAATGCGTTATTGCAAAACTGGCTAGCCTTTGGTGGCGGTGTATTGGGTGTCATTCTGATCGTCATGATTGGTGTCGGCATTGCCGAGCATTCCGGTTTATTGAGCACCGTGATCAAACGAGTTGGTACTAAAATCAGTGATCGTTGGTTACCTTTGCTACTGGTCTTTTTAGGGATCATGAGTTCGATCGCCAGTGATGCTGGTTATTTATTCTTAATTCCTTTAGCTGGTATGCTTTACGCTGGTTTAGGTAAAAACCCATTAATCGGTATGAGCGCGGCATTTGCGGGTGTTTCTGCCGGCTTTAGTGCCAACTTGATCCCAGCTACGCCTTCAGACGTGATCATCGGCGTTAATGCCCGAGTCTTTGCTGAGGCGCAAGGTGTGCCGTTTGTGAATGCGGCGGGAGAGGCGCTTAATCCTGCAACAATGCATTATTATTTTATTTTTGTTTCCACCATTTTGCTTGCCGTTGTTGGTGCTTGGGTGACGAAACGTTTCGTTACTCCACGCTTAGAAAAGATGAGTTATCAGCTTCCCGAAGACTTGAATTTAGATGACTTTAAAGTCACTGAGAAAGAGCAAAAGGGATTACGCGCTGCAGGAGTGGGTTTAATTCTTGCGCTATTAATGGTGTGGGGACTGATTGTTGGCCCATTAGCAACCTATACTGATACCTCTGGCCGTGAAGTGACGCCGTACCTGAATAATGTCATTTTATTGATTGCCTTAGTTTTCACCATTATTGGTGTGTTTTTCGGTGTCGCGAGCGGTAAATTCAAGAAAGTGCAAGACGTTGTACAAGCGATGGTTAAGCAGATGAACACCATGGGCTATATCTTAGTCTTGACCTTTTTCTGCTATAACTTCTTGGCTTTACTTAGCTATTCCGGTCTTGGCACTTATATTACCTATCTGGGTGCGACCTTCTTACAATCTCTTGGATTGCAAAAATTCCCGATCTTATTGATTGTTGGTTTCTTGCTGACCACTGCGGTGATTAACCTCTTTGTGGGTGGTCTAACTTCGAAATGGATGCTATTAGGCCCTATTTTTGTGCCAATGCTCTATCAAGTAAACCCGAATATGACGCCAGATTTAGTGGCTGCTGCTTATCGTGTTGCGGATTCATCAACCAATATCATTACGCCGATGATGAGTTATGCTGGGGTTATTTTAGCCTTTATGCGTAAGTACAAACCGGAGCTATCGTTTGGAGATGTGATTGCGATGATGATCCCTTATTCTGTTGCCTTCTTAGTTTCTTGGACAGTATTACTGATTGGTTTCTTCACACTTGGATTACCGTTAGGTTTCTAAAGGTGGTGCTGTTTTGCTGGAAAGCCCGATTGCATATCGGGCTTTTTTTGCCTCCCTATCTTGGTTTTTGGCTTTTTATTGTTATCGTTACCACTGTTTTTGCCCCTTTAAAATTGAAGATTTAAATGTTTGTTTTATTTTATTTGAATTATATTTTGTAAACGTTACCACTTTGAGGTTTTTATCACAGAAAAATAGCTCTCTCTACTGATAGACTGAATGTCATTGAGGCAACGTTGAAGAGTAAGAGGGTTTATGAGTGTTTTGATTACTGGTGGGATGGGCTACATTGGCAGCCATACTTGTGTTCAGATGATTGAGGCGGGCCTTGAACCGATTATCATCGATAACCTATGTAATGCAAAAGTCGAGGTGTTAAACCGAATTGATGCGTTAACAGGAAAGAAACCTATCTTTTATCATGGTGATGTACGTGATGAGGCATTTTTAGATTCGGTCTTCACGCAGCATGATATCCAAGCTGTGATTCACTTTGCGGGCCTCAAAGCAGTTGGTGAATCGGTGGCAAAACCACTTGAGTATTATGATAATAACGTCAATGGTTCATTGGTCTTGACGCGTAGTATGCGTAAAGCCGGAGTGAAAAGTCTCGTCTTCAGTTCGTCGGCGACAGTGTATGGTGATCCAGACATTGTACCTATCACCGAAGATTCTCCAACAGGATCAACAACGAATCCATATGGTCGTAGCAAATACATGGTGGAGCAGTGCCTAAGTGATCTGTTCCACGCTGAAAACGACTGGAGTATTACCTTGCTGCGTTATTTCAATCCGGTCGGCGCACATCCATCGGGCCTGATGGGGGAGGATCCGCAAGGTATTCCCAATAATTTGATGCCGTTTATTGCACAAGTCGCGGTAGGTCGAAGAGAAAAACTCTATCTATTTGGTAACGATTACCCAACACCAGACGGTACAGGTGTGCGTGACTACATTCATGTGATGGATTTGGCCGATGGACATCTTGCGGCACTTCAGTCTGTGGGAGAGAAATCGGGGTTGCACATTTACAACTTAGGTACGGGTAAAGGTTCTAGCGTACTTGAGATGGTTGACGCTTTCAGTGAGGCTTGCGGCAAACCAATCCCTTATCAAACATGCCCACGTCGTCCGGGTGATATTGCTCAGTGCTGGGCGAGTACAGAGAAAGCAGCGCGTGAATTGGGCTGGAGAGCGACGCGTAACGTAGCTGAAATGACGGCGGATACGTGGCACTGGCAAGTTAAAAATCCGAATGGCTATTCTTAGCATAATTGAACACATTGCTGTTTACTGTGCTTCTCACGCTGTTGGGAAGCTCAATTTGAAGAATCTTTAAAAGTTGAGTAAGTCAGATGTCAAATATCAAATTTAATCCTGTGGATCATCCTCATCGCCGTTACAACCCGCTGACGGGGCAATGGATTTTGGTTTCCCCCCATCGCGCAAAACGTCCTTGGAGTGGCGCTGACGAAAAGCCAGCGCTTGATGAGTTGCCAAATTATGATGACAAATGTTTTCTTTGTCCGACTAACGAGCGTATCTCGGGCGATATCAATTCAGATTACAAGGACACATACGTATTCAGTAACGACTTTGCTGCATTGATGGTGGATTCTCCAGATGCGCCAGAGTCGGACAATCCACTGTTCAAAACGCAAGGCGTCCGTGGTTTAAGTCGAGTGATTTGCTTCTCTCCTGACCATAGCAAAACGCTGCCAGAGCTACCCGTTAATAAAATTCGCAACGTAATTGACACATGGAACGAGCAAATCGAAACCTTGGGTAAAGAGTACGTATGGGTTCAAGTGTTTGAAAATAAAGGCGAGACAATGGGCTGCTCTCAGCCGCACCCACATGGTCAAATTTGGGCGAACAGTTTTTTACCCAATGAAATCGAGCGTAAAGAGCATCATCTCAAGGCGTACTACCAAGAACATGGTACTAACTTGTTAGTCGACTACGCATTGGCTGAACGAGCAGATGGTTCACGAACCGTCGTTGAAACGGAACACTGGCTTGCGATAGTGCCTTATTGGGCTGCATGGCCATTCGAAACGATGTTACTACCGAAAGCGCATATTCGTCGTATGAGTGAACTCAGCGGTGAACAACGTGATGATCTTGCTGTTGCCATCAAAAAACTCACCAGTCGTTACGATAATCTTTTCCAATGCTCTTTCCCTTATTCAATGGGTTGGCACTACGCGCCGTTTTTTGAACCGGGCACCAACATCGAACATTGGCAATTGCATGCGCTGTTTTATCCCCCATTGTTGCGCAGTGCCACCATTCGTAAATTTATGGTGGGTTACGAAATGCTAGCAGAAAGCCAGCGTGATTTAACCGCTGAGCAAGCCGCGCAACGTCTACGCGATGTCAGTGATGTGCACTATAAAGAACAATAATTTCGATCATTGTTGCAGCTCTACCTATTTAAGGGATGTGATAATCGTGGCTTGAGATTCGAGCTGCGATTAGACAATTAAACCGTTTGAGAATTTACTATGTCTGATCTAATTCAAAATGTGAAAGCGTCTTTTGCGCAAGTGTTTGGTTACTCACCTAGCCATATTGTCCAAGCACCTGGTCGTGTGAATTTAATTGGTGAACATACCGATTACAATGATGGTTTTGTCCTGCCATGTGCCATTAATTATCAAACGATGGTGGCGGCAGCAAAGCGTACGGATAACCTCGTGCGCGTGGTATCAGTGGATTACGGTAACGAGATTGATGAGTTTGATATCACTGGAGACATTCTCTTCCAACAAGACAAAATGTGGGCCAACTACATTCGTGGGGTGGTGAAGTGTCTGTTGGCTCGCGGATACCAGTTTACTGGCGCAGATATTTCAGTGAGTGGCAACGTACCTCAAGGTGCCGGCTTGAGTTCATCTGCAGCATTGGAGGTAGTTATTGGTCAAACGTTTAAGGTGCTGTTCAACCTCGAAATTAGTCACGCAGACATTGCGTTAAACGGCCAGCAAGCAGAGAACGAATTTGTCGGTTGTAATTGTGGCATCATGGATCAAATGATTTCGGCTGAAGGACGTGAAAATCATGCCATGCTATTAGATTGTCGTAGCCTAGACACTGAAGCGGTATCGATGCCAGAAGATATGGCGGTTGTGATCATTAACTCAAATAAAAAACGCGGTTTGGTTGATAGCGAATACAACACTCGTCGTCAGCAATGTGAAGAGGCGGCCCGAATCTTTGGTGTGGCAGCATTGCGTGATGTGACGATTGAGCAGTTTAACGAGAAAATCGCTGAACTGGATGAAATGATCGCAAAACGTGCTCGTCATGTCATCACGGAAAACGATCGTACGGTGGCTGCTGCTCAGGCTCTTCGGGCGCACGACATGAAGCGGATGGGCGAGTTGATGGCGGAATCACACGCATCGATGCGAGATGATTTCGAAATCACCGTACAGGAAATAGATACCTTAGTTGAGATGGTCAAAGACGTGATTGGTGTTCAAGGGGGCGTACGTATGACGGGTGGTGGTTTTGGGGGATGTATTGTTGCTCTCGTTCCGCCAGCGCTGGTCGATACAGTAAAAGCAACGGTTGAAGCAAAATATCAAGCAGCGACAGGCTTAACCGCGTCAATTTATGTGTGCCAAGCCAAAGATGGTGCTGGCTTAGTTGAAGTCTTGTAAGGGTATTTGATGAACGCATATTTTGAACTCCTAGAACAAGCTATGGCTAAAACGCCGTCGTTTGATGGTCAAGTCGCAAATTTGATTCATCTTACTAACGCGAATGGTATGACCGCATCGTTTATGGATATCGGCGCGACGTGGTTGAGCTGCACACTACCAGTGAATGGTGAGAGCCGTGAAGTATTATTGCGTTCGCCAAATATGGCTGAACATATGAAGCAAGGAGCTTATTTTGGTTCTATTGTCGGTCGTTTTGCTAACCGAATTGCGAAAGGCCAGTTCGAGATAGATGGAAAATCGTATCAAACGGGTATCAATAATGGTGACCATTCACTGCACGGCGGGTTGGATGGCTTTGATAAACGACGTTGGAAAGTCGAGGAACAAAGTATTCAACATGTGGTTTATTCGCTTCAATCGCCAGATGGTGACCAAGGTTATCCTGGTAATCTCGATATTAGTGTGACTTACAAGCTCACTGATGACAATCAATTGTCTATCTCCTATGACGTGACGACGGACAAAGCATCACCAGTAAATTTAACCAATCACGCTTACTTTAATTTGGCTGGTGAGGCAAGCCGTGCGAAAAGTTTAGATCACGTTTTACAGCTTCATGCGGAGTATTATTTGCCTACGGATGCGGGGTTAATTCCTCTTGGTGAGCAGAAGTCGGTTTTAGGTACCAGCTTTGATTTCACTGCTCTCAAACCGATTGGTCAAACCTTTCTTGCTGAGCAGGATCAGAAAATGGCTGGTGGTTATGATCACGCCTTCGTATTCGAACCAGAAGTGACTGATGGCATATCTACCGCCGCGATTCTTATTGCACCAGAGAAAGAGGTGGTGATGACGATTAAAACCACAAAACCAGCCGTCCAGTTTTATTCGGGTAATTTCTTAGCTGGCACTCCTGGTGCAAGTAAAATCTATGAATCTTATGATGGTCTTGCTCTAGAAACACAGTACTTTCCAGATGGCCCAAACAAGCCACAATGGGGACGTAACCGAGGGATATTGATGCCGATGGAACGTTACCAACATCGGACTATTTATCAATTTGAATGTTAGCCATCTCGTCGTAAACCCTCGCCCGATCTGAGAGCGGGGATATAAGGCGAAAGGACGATAGCACTTTAAGATAGACAGAGGTTATCTTTAACATTTGCCACTGTCGTATTACTGATATTCCAATGTTGGGGTTGTCATAGTGGGCTAGATGCCCACTTTCTTTAGTTTTGTCGAAGAGGTCCGAATGATAAGCTCACCTTCCACTTTACGTTTATTGGTAAGTAAGGGTTGGTTTTCAATCAATGCCATTAGTGATTCGACAGCAAGCTTACCCATGTCAGAGTAAGGTAGCTCAACGGAAGTCAATGCTGGGAAACTCTCAGAGGCGATTTGTTGATTATCGTAACCGACTACGGCGATATCTTGTGGAATTTTCAAACCTAATTCAGCTATCGCTTGATAGCAGCCCATCGCCATATAATCGCTACTGCAGAAAATCGCTTCTGGTCGAGGATTCATGTTCATCAGTACTAATGTTTGCTGATAGGCTTCTTTTAGTGACCAGTTTGCTTCGACTAGATAATCCGCGTTAGGAATAATATCTGCATCAATGAGTGCTTGACGATAACCATCAGCACGTTGCTTACTGGCTAACATCCAGCTTTCACCAGATAGCATAGCAATGCGACGATAGCCTTGTATTGTCAGGTGCGAAACGGCCTTATAAGCTCCAATCATATCGGCGGGTAGAATACTTGGTGTTTCAGTATTTTCCTCGTTGGTGCAGTTTAGCAATACCGTCGGGAGCAAGGTTACAACCCTTTGCTGCTCCAACTCTCGTGTCATACTTGATGCGTAGATTAAGCCTGCATAATCACCACTGTTGATTTCCGATTCTATCTTACTGGCCAACACCTCATCATGGTTGTAATTAAACGTCACTAAAATATAGTCATTTGACCAAGCTTCTTCCCTTGCAGTATTGATCGCATCGATAAATGGGTCATAGCTAGTTAATCCATTGATCACTAGTGCTATTTTTTTTGGTCGCCCCAGAGCATGGGCGACCTTTTTACTTTTATAACCCAGCAACTCTGCGGTTTCGAGTACTTTGCGTTTGGTTGCTTCAGCAATTTTTACGGAGGTTGAGCCATTCAATACCAGCGATACAGTGGACTGAGATACTCCAGCCGTTGCTGCTATGTCACCCATGGTAATTTTCTTAACCATTTTGATTTTCCACTTAATTTCGTTAGCTAAAGATATTAGCTAAAGATTAAGTTCGGATCATCCTTTAAAGGTTAAGATCACAAAAGTAGGTTATAGCACCTGAAAAGCTGTGACTCCCACCACGTTTCTTCTCTTATCATCTAGTCATAAAATTATTGATTAATATATTAGCTAATATTATTAGTTAATTGATGGTTTAGTTTTAAGGAAATCAAGATGAAAAGATGGTCAGAAGAAAAAGCGTGGCAATGGCAAAAAGAGCATGGTTGGTTACGTGGTTTTAACTATTTACCGCGTACCGCAGTAAATTGGAATGAGATGTGGCAGGAGGAGTCTTTTTCACCCGAGATAATAGAGCAAGAGTTAGCATGGGCACATGAAGTGGGCTACAACACTTTACGTACTAATTTACCATTTATTGTCTGGCAAGCGGATCGCGACGGTTTACATACGCGAATTAAGCAATTTCTGGATATCTGCGAACGCAATCAAATCAAAGTAATGATGACGCCTATGGATGACTGTGGTTTCTCTGGTGACCATCCCTATCTTGGTGCCCAAAAAGCACCGATACCTGATTTGCACAACAGCCAAGCTGCGGCTAGCCCTGGCCGTAATGTGGTAATGGATAAATCCATGTGGGGTGATGTCGAAGCCTATATCCGCGACATCATAGCTACTTATAAAGATGACTCTCGGATTGTTATTTGGGATCTCTATAATGAGCCAACCAATCGAATGATTTTCACCACCACAGGAGAGATAGCTTATGATGAAGAGATGGAAACCTTCAGTCATGATTTGATGGAAAAAGCGTTTGAGTGGGCACGTGAAGAACACCCAACTCAACCACTCACAGTTGGTGCTTGGCATGCCCCAAGCATTCTTGACCGAAGCTTACCAATTTATGAACACCCAACCGACCGAAAAGCGATGGAATTGTCAGACATCATCACTTTCCATGCTTACTTACCACTCGATCTATTCCATCAAGCCATTGAGATTGTTGAAAGATATAACCGACCAATGATGTGTACTGAGTGGCTTGCTCGTCACGCGCAATCGTACTTGCATGAACAACTGCCTATCTTCAAACAGAAGAATATTGGCTGCTATCAATGGGGATTGGTGAAAGGGAAAACCCAAACACACCTTCCTTGGCCGGAAATCAAACGTAACGATGCCAATTATGCGAGTCAATGGTTCCACGATCTGCTTGATGAGCAAGGACAGCCATATGACGTAAACGAAGTGCAATTAATTAAAACGCTCGCAGAAGTGGATTAATTGCCTGTGAGCCGACCTTGATAAATGGGTCGGCGCCCAACCTATAATTAACTTAATTGAGACGTGAACGATGACTACTCTACAAAACAAACTTACCAATAAGGAGCTGATGTCTTACTTCGGCTACGGAGTAGGCCAGTGCTTTAGCTTTGGCCTAGTCGGCTCTTTTATTCTCTATTTCTATACCGATATTTTGGGGATTTCACCGATTGCAGCAAGTACGATTTTTTTGATTGCTCGAGTTTGGGATGCAGTCAATGACCCGCTTATTGCCGGATACATGGACACTCTTGAATCTCGCTTCGGTAAATTCCGCCCTTACATGTTGTTTACGCCGATTCTGATTGTTTTGGTCACGGTCGCGGCGTTCTACAACATCGATGCTGATACGTCGACAAAAGTGATGTACGCCGGTATCACTTACATTCTTTGGGGTACGCTTTACACCATTTCTGATGTGCCCTTTTGGTCTATGTCTTCTGTTATGACGGATGAACCGCAAGAGCGAGCAAAAGCGGCAACCTGTGCCATGTTAGGGGTGAATGCGGGTATCGGCGCGACTTTGGTTGTATTTCCGAAACTGAGTGTGTACTTCTCTGATGGCCGTGCAGATCAGGGTTACTTACCAGCGGTAATTGTACTGATGATTGCGGGTTTACTCTTTATGTTGAACGGTTTTTACAACACTAAAGAACGAATCTCGACGAAAAACTGCGAAAAAGTTACGTTAAAACAAACCTTCCAAGCCGTTCGTAAGAACAAGCCGCTGTTTTTTATTTTGGCTGCGTTTTTTATGAATGTATTCTTCAACCTAGTTAACGGACTGTACATTTTCTTTTTCACTTACAACATGGGTGATGCTGGATTAGTCTCTTTGATTGGCACAATTACTTTGGTTAGTGCGATTGCATGTTTAGCTACACCTGTATTAACGAAGCGTTTCAAAAAACGTGACATTTTTATTGCGCTGTGTGTTTTAGAGATCATCGCTCGTATTGGATTCTATTTTACTGGGTACACCAATCCAACCGCTGTGATGATATGGTTAGCGGTAATAACAGGGATCTTTATGATGACTAACCCTCTCATCTCAGCAATGATCGCTGATACGGTCGAATATTCTTACTACCATAGTGGTAAACGGACCGCCGCGATTACTTTTTCGGGACAGACCTTTACTGGTAAGCTTTCTGTTGCTGTAGCTGGTGGTTTAACTGGGATAATTTTAACGATGATCGGTTATGTTCCCAATGTAGAACAAACAGAAATGACGCTGAATGGAATATTTTTCTGTATTGCATTGCTACCAGCGTTAGGAGCATTAGTGCGCATCTTCATTATGTCCCGTTATACATTTACTGAAGATCAACACGCAATTTTACGAGAGAAGTTGCAGCGAGGTGAATTTGCTGAAGGTGTAGATGTTAAGTCTGTAAAACCACATGAAGCATTGAGCTAGATACCCACAATTGTTTACAATTAAAGCCCGCTTAATAAACAGTGCGGGCTTTTTATCGTAATTAGATTGTGATCAGCAGCGTTCGACAGAGTTTCTACGTACGAGAGTTGGGGTGAATATGGCTGTTTCTTCTTCAATCACGTCATCACGTGATAATGCCAAAGCTAAGTGAGCGGCGCGTTCAGCCATCATCTCAATAGGATAACGAATCGTAGTAAGACTTGGATGAACAAAACGAGCAATTAATCCATCATCAAAGCCAATGATAGAAATCTGATTGGGCACTTCAATCCCATTTTGTTCTAAGGTCACCAATGCGCCTGCTGCCATATAATCGTTGTAGGCGACGACTCCCGTGATCTCTAATGACTTTGCTAATAGGTTAGTAATAGCGAGCTCGCCGCCATCGCTATTAGGGGTGCCGTACTCGATGTAGCTTTTAGGTAGCTCAATACCATAGTCACTGAGCGCGGCTTGATAGCCTTGTAGACGTTCATCGGTATCTTCAATGTCTTGTGAGGAGGCAATACAAGCAATTTTTCGATGACCATGACGAAGTAAATATTCCGTTGCTAAGAATGCTCCTTTGCGGTTATCGAGTGAAATACAGCGCTCGGCTAGCTCTGGGATATAGCGATTAATCAGAACCATACCTTTGACCTCTTTGGCGTAACCAATCAACTCCTCATCAGATAAGCCTTTAGCATGCACCACGAGTGCATCACAACGGTTGTTGATGAGTAACTCTAAGGCTTGGCGCTCATCATTGGGGTTATGGTATCCATTACCGATCAATATGTGTTTACCATTTGCTCGGGCAATGGTATCGACGGCTTTGACTAAAGTACCAAAAAAGGGATCAGAGACATCTGATACTAAGACGCCCATTGTTTTTGTGCTCTGACTAACAAGAGCACGAGCGGCCGCATTGGGTCGATAACCGAGAGCATTCATTGCTTCTGTAACGGCGTGGATTGACGCTTGACTGGCTTTCGGGGATTTATTGAGTACGCGGGAAACGGTAGCAACGGAAACGCCCGCAGCTTTTGCAACATCTTTAATGGTAGCCATGGGTAATATATAACCTTTCATTTTAATAAGTGATGAATACACTCACACAACGGTTGGTGAGCGGACTACGTTAATAGCCTAAAGAGAGGTTCTCATCAGCGTCTTTAATGGCAGATTTAGCCTAGCAAGTTAGATTGATGATAATACCATGAATCAATAATAATCTTTCGACTAATTGATTGAATAATATGCCAATTAATGATTCAAGCTGTTTGTTTTTTTTTGACTACCGATTAATCCCCTTAAGTGATGTTTTGATTGTTCACGGCCACAGTAGAACGTCTAACCAATATTGGTAAGAATAGACGTTGGGTATGGGATTGTATTACCTCTTTATTTATCAACTGAGTTGAAAGTTTGACGGCTTCAGCGGCCATGACTTGTATTGGGTAACGAATAGTGGTTAGGCGAGGGTAGATGTAACGTGCGATATGACCATCGTCAAAGCCTACAATAGAGATATCTTGGGGGATTCGTATCTCATTTTCTTGTAGTAATGCCATACAACCTGCAGCCATATAGTCGTTATAGGTTGCAATTGCAGATAATGGCATATTTTTGGCGAGAAGGTTGACCATGGCTAACTCTCCGCCTTTTTCGTCTGGTTCTTCAAATTCAATATAACTTTCTTTTATCGTAATATGATTATCTCGCAGAGCATCGTAATAGCCTCGGAGTCGATCATGCGCATCTGCAATATCATGACTAGAACAAATATAGCCAATATCCCTATGGCCATTTTTAATTAAATATTCAGTTGCGATGTAGGAGCCCTTATAGTTATCTAAAGCCACACAGCGAGATTCTATTCCAGGAATACTTCGATTAATCAGCACCATTCCCGGAATTTCATTAGCCAGTTGTCGAAGTTCTTCATCGCTCATCCCTTTGCTATGTACAACTAAAGATTCGCATTGGCTATTGATCAGTAGGTTGATGGCGTTTCTTTCTTTATCAGCATCATGGTACCCACTGCCTATCAGTAGTTGTTTTCCTTGTTCACTAGCGACGGTATCGATGGCTTTGACCATGCTGCCAAAGAACGGTGATGAAACATCGTTAACCAATACGCCAATAGTATTGGAGGATTTACTTACCAGCGCTCTAG
This sequence comes from Vibrio sp. A11, assembly GCF_013048705.1. Lineage (NCBI taxonomy): Bacteria > Pseudomonadati > Pseudomonadota > Gammaproteobacteria > Vibrionales > Vibrionaceae > Vibrio > Vibrio sp. A11. The sequence continues at coordinate 98,288 of NZ_VHSI01000005.1, forward strand.
CGTTTGCATTGGGTCGATAGCCCAATGCTTTCATTGCTTGTTGTACGGCTTTAACCGCTTTTTCACTCGTTTGGGGTGAGTTATTGATGACTCGAGAAGCGGTCGCTATGGATACACCTGCAGCTTTTGCAACATCTTTGATAGTCGTCATAGGGTTCTCTAGTATTGTCGGCCGTGCCATTTAACACCTCATCACTAGAAAATTCAAATCCAATCAATGTGATTGTTGTGTTGTTTCAAGATATTGAGTTAACGACTTTAGAAAAAGCCCCTAGAGATAATCAAGGGGCTAAATCAAATTTAGTTAACTAACGGTGTTAAGTATGGATTTTAAAGTAAGGCTATATTGATAGGATTTCGCACAAAGTTGATACTCTTTATGTACGCTTGGGCTCCATGAGTCGTCACCACCGACCCCCATGTGTTGATGATCAATCCTCACATATATTTTATCTTCTATGATCAGTTCATTGGTATGTTTTGCTTGGGTTAACTGTTCTTGATTATATTGACTAACACTAAATTGAAAGTTTCCTATAATTTCTAATTGGTTAAGGCTTAACCTTTGAACGTTGCAACGTAGCCCATTATCGGTCGGGAAGATATAGGGTGTGTGCATTTGCTGTAATGTTTTTTCGTAACAGCCAAAACGTGCAGCGGACAAGCGATCTGGATAGTTTTCAAATGGGCCTAAGCCTTGCCATGTAATGATAGGATTTTTCTCATTCAAGGGCAAAATGAGCTCCAAACCAATGCGTGGTATTGGAGGGAGTTCGTCGGCCAGTTTTACATCAACGTTTAGTTGCATCTCTCCACTATTTTTTAGTGTTTGTGTCCACGAGGTGATCGCTTGAATGATGCCATTAAATTGATAAGCGAAAATTGAGGTTACTTGCACCGAGTGTGTGAGTGTTTCACTATGACAGCTTACACATTCGCGCTTCCATCGGCCAATACCAGCGTTGTCCCAACGACATACCCAAGCGTTCGGATCCACATTATCTACTTCACTTATACCGATGTCGTTATCCAGTGGTGCTCGGAGGAAGTTGTCTTGTGGCGCAGCTAGTAGCTGAGCTTTACCGTTGACTTTCCAATCAATCATCAAGCCTGTTTGGCTATCCCAACACCATTGATGCTGACCATCTAGGCTCGTGATCATAATCATGTTATTGGTTTGGCTCATTAGTGGTGGTGGTTGGATTTCCAGCTTCGGCATCATTAGGCCTTTGCCATGATAAAGTGCAAACTGCTCCGAAGCACAGATGTGGCCAGCGGGTGCCCAAAGTGTCTTTTCAACCAAGATAATATCAGTATTTAAGTGATATTGTGCGTCTAATCGGGGGGTAAAATTTAAATCAACTGATATGATTTCTTGGCTATCTGCCTTGATATTCAGTGCGATTGAACCAGATTGAATCGCTTTGCCATTTTCCAATAGTGACCAGTTTAATTGTTCGTTATCGGTAGCACGGAATAAATGTTCATTTGTCACTAATAGCTGACAAACTCCATTCGTTTGTCCTTGTAGTGAAACGCTAATCATACGTTGACAATGTTTGGCTTCTTCTAACGTAGGGTGTACCGTGCGATCTGGGAAAATCAAGCCATTGATGCAGAACTGTCGGTCGTTGATTTCATCACCGAAATCTCCACCATAGGCCCAAAAGTGTTGACCATTCTCATCCCACTGGCTTAAACCTTGATCAACCCAATCCCAAACAAAACCACCTTGAAGGCGAGGGAATTCTCGAAATGCATCCCAATACTCGTTAAAACTGCCTAGACTATTGCCCATGGCATGGGCGTATTCACATAATATTAGTGGGCGAGTTTCATTGGGCAACGAAATCCATTTCTTGATTGACCATTTCGGTACGGCTTCATCTTTTATCGTTGTATTCACGCGGGCATACATAGGAGCAATGATATCCGTTGCCTCTGTGTTAGCTCCACCTCCTTCGTATTGTACCGGACGAGAAGGGTCGTAATTTTTTGACCAAGCGTACATGGCATTGTGGTTACTGCCATGACCAGATTCGTTACCCAACGACCAAATAATAATCGACGGGTGATTCTTATCACGCATGATCATTTGGGTATAGCGACTCATGTAGGCGTGTGCCCATTGTGGATCGCTTGAAAGGCGATTCATCGGTTGCATACCGTGAGTTTCGATATTGGCTTCATCGCATACATACAAACCGTATTGATCACACAGTTCATACCAACGTGGGTGATTGGGATAATGAGCGGTACGAACTGCGTTGAAGTTGTATTGTTTCATTAGACAGATATCGCGGATCATATCTTCTTCTGTCATGACATGGCCTAGCTCTGGATGATGCTCATGGCGGTTAACGCCACGGATCAACAAGGGTTTACCATTGAGTTTCAATTGACCATCACGGATTTCCACTTTTCGAAAACCAACTTGGTATGCTTCACTTTCTTGGTGGTGACCATTTTCATCCAATAATGAGACGATTAAGCGGTATAGATGGGGAGTTTCTGCGGTCCATTTTTTAGGGTTGTGTAGATGCAGAGTCTGGAATACCACGTCATTCCATGTACCACGCTCATCAATACGACGGTTATGTGGTCGATCAATTTTGGGTTCTGTTACTGCCTGCTCACCCTCAAAAAGTTGGACTTGAACTTGGTAAGTGTCTGGCGCTGAAATGTGAGTCACGATAGACAGAGAACCATCGCGATAACACGCGTCGAGCTCCGGAGTAATGAAGACATCTTCAATGCAGTGCTTAGGTTTAGAAAGTAGGGTGACATCTCGGAAAATACCACTGAGCCACCACATGTCTTGGTCTTCTAAGTAACTGCCGTCACACCAACGAATCACCATTACGGCAAGCGTATTTTCGCCTGCAAAAAGGTGTGGTGTTAGGTCAAATTCAGCGGGCAAACGACTATCTTGACTATAGCCTACCCACGTCCCATTACACCAAAAGTGGAATGCAGAGTTAACACCATCAAAGATGATGCGTTGAGTATGGGTAAGATCGTCTGCTGATAGTGAAACGATGGTTCGGTAGCAGCCCGTTGGGTTCTCTGCTGGAACAAATGGTGGCTTTACCTCAAATGGATATTTGACGTTAGCATAGATGGGCTTGTCGTAACCTTGTAGCTGCCAGTTGGAAGGAACCGTGATCTCAGCCCAATTTTCATCATTAAAGCTGGTTTCAATGAATTGTCCATCGACTAGTTCTGGTTTATTGAAAAGCTTGAATTTCCATTGACCATTGAGTGATTGACGTTGAGTATGAATACCATCACGTGCATGGTCAATGTGACGAAAACTGTGAAGTGGGCTGTGTGCTTTTAGGCAGTGAATGTTCACGGACTGCGGATTCTCCCAGTCACGTCGTTGAATAATATCTACAAATGTTGTCATGAATTCTTTACCTAATTATCGGTTTTTAAATAAAGTTTTAAGGAGAGCTTAAGCGTTTTAGTTAACGTAACCTACGGTTGCTGCTAATTGATTGACTCGCCAAACTTCAGCTTGTGTATAGAGGTTAAATCCCAGCGTTATCACCTGTCTTTTTACTTTATGTCTATGGATTTATTTTTCGCTAAGCTTCTAATCTGGCAAATAGTATAAATAATTTTGGAAACGTTTTCATGATAAAGGTAGCATTTTAATATTGACTATTGTTAGGGAGTTATTTTTGTGATTCTCATCATGTTTTCATGAGGCGTTAAATAAGTAAGAGACAAGAATACCTAATAAAATGTGCTGGCATAGGTAAGGAAAAAGAACAGGTTTAGACACGTTATAACAGATCTCAACGTCTTGAGAACACGAGTATTGATCTCAATCGCTAGCAGTAAGGTGGGCTAATGAAGAAGACTATAATAACAGGATGTGCGTTATTTCATTAGGTTGGATTACGTTTTTGACGCACTAAACTGTGCCTTCTTGTTTTCTGACTCTTTTCGTCATAAAAATAACTAATTCCAATAAATATTTCCAAATCTTTGCGCATGAAATGGAAACGTTATCATTATTTGTCGAAGCTCACAGTTTATTTCGTCAATTTATTTATCATACCAAACTGTACCCAACATCAAGGTAAAAAACATGCGGCAAAAAACACTGGTTCAGCTAACAGGTAAGCAGACTCAACTTATTGTTGAGCTTGGAGATTATGCTGAAGTCTTATATTGGGGGATAGATGTGGGGGATGGCGTTGAGCGATCGCGTCTCACTTTGTCCCGTCCTGTACCATATGGGCGTTTAGATGATGATGTACCAATGACTTTGCTTCCTGAGCTTGGCCGCGGAGTGTTTAGTAGCCCGGGTTTGGAAGGCCATCGTGATGGCCAACATTGGTCCCCCGTATTTGCGATAACTCAAATCGAGAAAAATAAAGATAACATTGTTATTGAAAGTGAGGATGTCACTGCTGGTGTTCATTTAAAAACGGAGTTAAAACTCGATGAACATGATGTTTTGCAAACTCGCTGTACGTTGACCAATATTCGGGCAGGGGTTTACCAAGTTAATCGTTTTGCTAATACGCTCCCTCTGCCTGTTCGTGTTAATGAGTTGATGACCTATTATGGACGCTGGGTGCATGAGTTCCAAACGGTTCGTCAGCCCCTGTTACAAGGCGGTTATCAACAAGAGAACCGACGCGGTCGAACTTCTCATGAGCATTATCCTGCGCTTGTTGCTGGGACTTCGCATTTTGATGAAATGAACGGAGAGGTATGGGGTTTCCATTTTGCTTGGAGTGGAAATCATCGGTTAAGAGTCGATGTAAAAGCAGATGGTCGTCGTTACATGCAAGCTGAAGTCATTTATTTCCCGGGAGAAATCGCGCTTAAAGAGGGGGAAAGTCTCACAACTCCTTGGCTTTATGCAAGTTATAGTCATTCGGGGTTGAATGGAATGAGCCATCATTTCCATTCACATGTCAGGGATGCCATTTTATCGAAAAGCTTTCGTGATAAACCTAGACCCATTCATTTAAATACATGGGAAGGTATCTATTTTGAACATAATCCTGAATATATTATGTCAATGGCAACTCAAGCAGCAGAGATGGGCGTTGAGCGTTTTATTATTGATGATGGATGGTTTAAAGGAAGAAATGGCGATAAAGCTGGCCTAGGAGATTGGTTTCTATGCCCCTTTAAGTACCCGAATGGTTTACAACCTATTGTCGAACATGTGAATCAATTAGGTATGGAGTTTGGATTGTGGTTTGAACCTGAAATGATCAATACAAACTCCGATCTCTTTCGCGCACATCCAGAGTGGTTGCTCGCTATTGATGGATATGAGCAACCCACCGGACGCAATCAATATGTGATTAATCTACAGAATGAAGAAGCTTTTAACTTCTTATTTGAGCGACTTGACTATTTTTTATCAACCTACAATATTGCCTATATCAAGTGGGACATGAACCGTGAAGTTGTTCAACCGGCTCATCTAGGCCAAGCCTCAGCGTACAATCAAACATTACGTTACTATGAATTGGTCGATAAAGTTCGAGTCAAACATCCTCAAGTTGAGATTGAATCGTGTGCTGCTGGAGGAGGGCGTATTGATTTTGAGGTGCTTAAACGAACACATCGTTTCTGGGCTTCAGATAATAATGACGCGTTAGAGCGTCAAACGATTCAACGTGGGATGAGTTACTTTTTCCCACCAGAAGTGATGGGAAGTCATATAGGATCGAGCCATTGTCATAGTACCCGAAGACAGCACAGCATAGAATTTCGTGGTTTGACTGCGCTATTTGGCCATATGGGAATAGAACTAGACCCTGTTAAAGAAACAAAATCAGAAAAAAAAGGTTTTGAGCGTTATATTAAATTACACAAGATATTACGTCCATTACTACACACTGGTAGAACTTGGCGAGTACCTACCGATGACCAAGCGCATCAAATCCATGTTGTGGTAGCCAATGATCAATCTGAAGCGGTTGCGATGATCGCTCAGCTTGCGATGCCAACTAATTCATTAAGCGGCCAACTGAGAGTTCCGGGATTAGCGCCACAAGGCTTATATCGAGTTTTTCTTCTAGATAAACCTTCAAATTACGATGATATTGTCAATTATCAGCCTCTCTGGACTGAGTCTGGTTGTGAAGTTTCGGGTTTATGGTGTGAGAAAGTTGGTCTAACAATACCAATTTTGGATCCTGAAACGGCAATATTGGTCAAGTTCGAACGTATGGATTAAGTGTAATCGTTAAATCCTCACTGTTGATATTTTTAGGCCGTTTAACCAGAAGGTTAAACGGCTGTTCGTGTTGCTTAAAAGTAATGTTAACCATAATTTTATTATTATAACGTTTTGATTTTAATAATTTTTAATGTTATCTAGGGATTATTTATGTGCCATGTCTCATTTTTTAAACTCCGATGTAAACGTTTCCATAAGCTGGTGATAGATCACAGTAAGGTATCAGGTGTATAGATAGCATTAGCGTCGAACAATAAATAAAAGACATTGATGCCATGAGTTCTTATCAAGAAACTCATAGCAGTACGATACTAAGGAACGATTATGTCTGATAAAATTACGCTACAAACTAAGGTTTCTTACGGCCTTGGTGCACTCGGTAAAGATTTTGCCTGTGCTCCTATCTATATTTTCTTAATGTTCTACTTCACTGACGTTGCCGGCTTACCCGCGGCTTTCGTTGGTACCATCTTTTTAGCTGCTCGTATTATTGATGCGATCACTGACCCTATGATGGGAGTCATTGTCGATAATACGCGCTCAAAGTTTGGCAAATTCCGCCCATGGATTGTCATTGGTACACTGCTAAATGCGGTCGTTCTGGTTGGCTTATTTAGTACACATATGTTTGAAGGTACAACGCTTTATATCTATGCTGCCGCCGCTTATATTTTGTGGGGATTAACATACACCATCATGGATATTCCTTACTGGTCAATGATTCCAGCGCTATCTAGTTCTCGTCAGGAGAGAGAAAAATTAGTGGTATGGCCGCGTTTATTTGCAAGTCTTGCTTGGTTTGTGACCGGAACTTATGGTCTGTATATTGTTGGCGAGCTAGGGCAGGGTGATCAAGGTAAAGGATTTTTTAATGTTGCGATGCTGATTGCTGTACTATTTATTATGAGTGCTTTTTTAATTGCGCGTAATGTAAAAGAAAAAATAGCCCCTCCTATGACGATGGCAAAATTTAGCTTTAAAGACGTATTAACGATTATTGGAAAAAATGATCAACTTAAAGCACTGATTGGTACCGTTCTTTCATTTCAAATCGCGAACCTTCTTGTTGGTGGTTTTGCTATCTATTATTTTTCTTATGCATTAAATAAAGCAGAATTATTTCCTGTTTATATGATGTTTGCCGGTATTGCTGAAGTAGCTGGTGTGTTTTTATTTCCGAGAATTGCAGCTTTATTACCTCGTAAATATTTGTGGATGATTGCCTGTGGCTTTCCAATTTTATCCTGCTTTATTTTATTAATTATGGGATTTGTTGCTCCGGCCAATGTAATTATCATTGGAATCGCAGGGGCTGCTATTAAATTTGGTGTAGGTATTGCCAACGCTCTTCAAACCGTAATGTTGGCTGATGTCGTAGATTATGGTGAATATAGAACGGGACGTCGTAGTGAGAGCGTTATTTTTTCTGTGCAAACCATGCTGGTTAAATTTGCTGGTGCAGCAGGCGGTTTTATCGTTGGTATAGGTCTGAGCATTATTGGCTATGTACCCAACGTTGAGCAAACAGAGAGTACGATCGCTGGACTAGAGTTCATCATGATAGGATTACCTGCCGTTTTAATGTTAGTGAGCGGTATGATTTATCAGCGTTATTACCATTTGCATGACGGTTTTGATGCAACCAAAATGAAAGAAGAGACTGTTCGAAAGCAAGTGGTAGCATAATTATATGATGAGCATCCTACGCTGACTGTTCAGGATGCTCTATCTCTTCGATATATAAAGTGGTTATCACACTTTGGAATAAAAATAAGTACGATATCCACCAATCAAATTACGAGCTTTAAAGCCGTTGTTGACTAGTTGACGATAAGCGACGTTACCGCGTAACCCGACTTGGCAGTAAATAACAATCTCTTTATCTTTTGGTAGTTCGTTCATACGTTGACGTAATTGATCAACCTGAATATTGATATCCCCTTGTAGATAACAACCCTCTTGGCGTTCTTCAGGATTGCGCACATCTAAAATGATCTGATCGTCACTCAGGGTGGCGAGTTGATCAAAGTGAATCGCTTTTGCATCACCTTTCATCAGGTTGGTAGCCACAAACGCGGCTTGGTTAATCACATCTTTTGCACTGCCGTACGGTGGCGCGTAAGTTAACTCTAGGTGCTGAAGTTGTTCCACTGTCATACCAGCGCGTTGCGCTACGGCCATCACATCAATACGTTTATCAATTCCGTCTTTGCCAACCGCTTGCGCGCCGAATATTTTGCCATTATTGGGATCAAATAACATTTTAAATGAGACAATTTCTGCCCCCGGATAGTAGCTGGCATGGCTGGCGGTGTGGACGTAGACTTTTTCGTATTCGATCCCTTCACGTTTTAACTGTTTTTCGTTTTTACCCGTGGAAGCAACGGCAAGATCAAAGACTTTACAAATAGCGGTGCCTTGTGTTCCTTGATACGTTTCTTGGCGACCAAACATATTGTCGGCTGCCATTCTACCTTGTCGATTTGCAGGCCCCGCCAGTGGCACGAGTGTTGGTTTACCTGTTACAAAGTCTTGCTCTTCAACCGCATCGCCAACGGCATAAATAAAAGGATCACTGGTTTGCATTTCTGCGTTAGTCCAGATACCACCGAGTTGACCAATCTCTAATCCAGCTTGTTGCGCTAGTGTGGTTTCAGGCCGTACGCCAATCGCCATAATCAATAGCTCAGTGGTTAACGAGTCGCCATTACTTAATGTTAATGACAGTTGGCCACACAAATGCTGAGTAGAATCTTGCTCGCCAGCATCCGTATTCGCAATAGAAGTGGTTGCGACAAATTCAACCGATTGCAATGCGACACCTAAACGTAAATCGATGCCTTGGTTGCGAATTTCATGGTGGACAAAGCCGGCCATTTCTCTATCGACGGGTGTCATGACTTGATCGGCCATTTCAATCAGCGTGGTTTTAATCCCAAGTTGATGAAAAGCTTCCATCATTTCTAAACCAATAAAACCACCACCGACGACAGTCGCGTGAGTGGGCTTGTTCATCTGGATCGTTTGGATAATGCGATCCATATCGGGAATGTTACGCAGCGAATGTGTGAGTGGATTATCAAGACCAGCAATAGGAGGAACAATCGGACTCGCCCCTGGGCTAAGCAGTAAGAAATCATACGATTCGTTATATTCGGTACCATCGACAAGGTTTTTCACGGTAACCGTTTTTTCTGAGCGATTGATTGCTATCACTTCATTCATCACTCGCACATCAACGTTAAAACGAGCAAGAAAACTTTCTGGTGTCTGTAGCAGTAATTTACTGCGATCCTGAATATCACCGCCGATGTGATAAGGCAAACCGCAATTAGCAAAGGAAACGAACGCTCCTCGTTCGAACATGATAATTTCAGCCTCTTCACTTAAACGACGAGCTCTGGCTGCGGCAGATGCGCCACCTGCGACGCCACCAATAATAACGATTTTGGTCATGATTACCTCTTCTAGCTTCTAAAAATGCTGACAACGAGTATAAGCTAATGAATTAGTTTTTTCTAATTTTTATTAATCTAAATAAGTGTTGACTAATTTAGTGGTTGATTACTATTATGTTGACAGTGTGACCGGAGATAAGCGTATGGCTGAGATAAATATTGATCAAATGCAAGTTCATATTGATGAGGTCACGGAATTACTAAAAATTATGGCCCATCCTGAACGGATGATGGTGCTGTGTCAGTTGATTGAAGGTGAAGTCGCGGTAGCTCAGTTACAACAAGCGTCTTTATTGAGTCAATCCGCCTTATCGCAGCATCTTGCTTTACTGCGTAAACAGCGATTGATCAGCGCACGTAAACGCTCGCAACAAGTTTTTTATTCTTTGGCTGATCATAGAGTTAAACAACTAATCGCTAGTTTACAACGTATTTTTTGTCACCCAAATAACGCTAACTCATGATGAGGTAATTATGACATTTTCAATTCCTTGGTATTCGCTATTTGGCGGAATGTTACTTGGCGTCTCCGCCACTTTATTGCTGTTATTAAACGGTAAAGTTGCTGGGATCAGCGGCATCCTTGGTGGTTTATTAACCCCCAAAGCGCAAGATACCGCATGGCGCTGGTTATTTATGATTGGTTTGGTGGCGGGAGGCGTGTTTGGGGTGCGCTTACTGGGAGCCGAAGTGCCTTTACAGTACTCATCGAGTACAGGAATGTTAATCATCGCCGGTTTACTGGTTGGTTTAGGCACTCGCTTAGGTAATGGTTGTACCAGTGGCCATGGTATCTGTGGTATTGGACGTTTGTCGCTGCGCTCTATTGTTGCTACGGGAATCTTTATGTTGGTTGCTGGTATTACCGTCTTTGTTCGTTTGCATCTTCTTTAAACGCATAGCTTTTTTTATTAGTAAGGATAGATCATGAATACGTTCTTATTTCGTTTAACGTCACTGGTAACGGGCTTATTGTTTGGTCTCGGTATGGTGATTTCTGGTATGGCGGATCCGACCAAGGTGATCGGCTTTTTAGATGTTGCTGGCGCTTGGGATCCAAGTCTAATGTTTGTGATGGGTGGTGCATTATTGGTCTTTATGCCTGCTTATTTTATTGTGATCAAACCAAAATCTAAGCCCCTTAATGCCTCGAGTTTTAGTTTGGCGAATAATCCTCATCTCGATAGTCGTCTGATTAGCGGCGCGGTTATTTTCGGCTTGGGTTGGGGGTTAGCAGGCATCTGCCCTGGGCCAGCAGTGTCAAGTTTAGCGCTAGGTAACCGTGACGTATGGGTATTTTTTGTGGCTATGTTGGTGGGTTTATTTGTCATGGGACAATGGCTAAAAACCAAAAACTAGTTACTTAAGTGGTTTGGTTTATGGCGTATTGAAAAATGTCATTCAATACGCCTGTTTTTTTATCTGGTCTTAATAGACTGTAAAAGAATTACCAGTGAAATTGACCATGAATCGGACAATGATCACTCAGTCGGTAGCGCAGCACTTCATCGTTAGGAAAAATCATTTGTTGTACTTGCTGATAGCTCACTTGGCTACTGACAATGATATGATCAATTAACGAACGAAAACGGTGTAGTTTATCTGGCTGACGGCGAGAGCGAACTTGGCAGCGTGCGGGCGTTTCTTGAGTCGCGAGTTGCACTGGCTTGTTTAACTCTTGGTTAATTATTTTCCATAGCCAATCCCCTTGGTAGGCGAGATTATGATTGAAATCTCCTAAGATCATAAACGCGTGTTGATGACGCTCTCGCTCTTGTAGCCAACGATTGAGTGCTTTGCCCTGAGTTTTTAAAATTTGGCAACTGTCAGTATTGGGATGGAAGGCTCCAGCGCATCCAGCTTTTAAATGCACTGAAAGCAAGTGGATCTCGTTCGGATTATCAGGATAGAGAATCACATACGTGGCGAAGCGCAGTTTATGATTAGCCCGTCCATAGAGATCAATATCAGCTGGTGTATCAAAAGGGATCGTTGATTTGATAGCAAAACCTGTATATTGATTGAGTTTACTGAATTGATGCTGCTGATGTTGTGGCATGGCGCGTTCAGATAAAACAATTCGATACTCATTACCCACCACCTTTTGGATGGCAGCAATACTATCCACTTCTTGAAAAGCCAGTACATCAGGGCTGAAACGCTGAAAATGTCGAGACAAGGCTTGAAAATCCGCTTCGCTACGTTTGCCCTTATCGTCAGGCGCATCGGGATTTAAGGTCAGCCATTCTATATTCCAGGTTGTGATACTGATCGGTTGTGCATAGCCACAAAATGAGCTGAGCAACACCACACACAGAGTCAATCGTGACAGAAATCGGGTTATCATGGTTATTTTCATCCGTTGAATCTTAAGTCCTTAGCCTAGCAGGCTTTTTAAAAAATCAATACGTTGTTTGAGAAAATGCCTATTTTCATCGTTTCTCAATAGATTGCGATCTCTGACCTCAATATCGTCGTCTTCTTGTCCATGGTCTGGTTTTTATTGATCTAAATCAATACGCCTCATGGCGGCATTTCGTCTAATATGCCACAACATATTGTGTTAGCGGTGCAGACTTTTATCTATATGGTGTATTTGTGGATAAGCGTGTGGATATTCTGGGTAAGGAGATATCATGAAACCAATCGTAATCAAGCGTGACGGCTCTAAAGCGTCGTTTAGCCGAGATCGTATTCAAGCGGCGGTAGAAAGCGCCGCTGATCAAGTCACCAGCGAGATTGCTATTTATGCACTCAATGTCGCGTTAGCGGTTGAATTACAACTTGAGGGACAGCAGCAGGTTCATATTGCTGAGATTCAAACCTTGGTTGAAAATGAACTGATGCAAGGGCCGTATAAAGGTTTGGCTCGCTCCTACATTGAATATCGTCACGATCGCGATATTGCCCGTGAAAAGCAGAGTACGCTAACCAAAGAAATTGAAGGTCTGATTGAAGAAAGTAATGCCGATCTACTCAATGAGAATGCCAATAAAGACGGTAAAGTGATCCCAACTCAGCGAGACTTATTAGCGGGGATTGTTGCTAAACATTACGCCAAAACCCGAATTCTCCCCCGAGATATTGTACAAGCCCATGAGCAAGGTGATATCCACTATCACGACCTTGACTACGCGCCATTTTTCCCAATGTTTAACTGCATGCTGATTGATTTGCAGGGGATGCTTACTCATGGTTTCAAGATGGGTAATGCTGAGATTGATACACCGAAATCGATTTCTACCGCCACGGCAGTAACCGCGCAAATTATCGCCCAAGTCGCTAGCCATATTTACGGTGGCACCACAATCAACCGCATTGATGAAGTGCTTGCCCCTTACGTGACGGCAAGCTATCACAAACATTTGGCGATTGCCGAAGAGTGGCACATTGCTAATGCACAAGATTTTGCTATGTCTCGTACCGAGAAAGAGTGTTACGACGCCTTCCAATCGCTGGAATATGAAGTCAATACCTTGCACACGGCTAATGGGCAAACCCCTTTTGTCACGTTTGGTTTTGGCTTAGGTACGTCGTGGGAAGCACGCTTAATTCAGCAATCGATCTTAAAAAATCGTATCGCTGGGCTTGGTAAAAATCGTAAAACCGCCGTATTCCCGAAATTAGTCTTTGCGATTAAACAAGGTTTGAACCATAAACCCGGTGACACCAACTACGATATTAAGCAGCTGGCTTTAGAGTGCGCGTCGAAGCGTATGTACCCCGATATTCTTAATTACGACAAAGTGGTTGAAGTCACGGGTTCATTCAAAACCCCAATGGGTTGTCGAAGCTTCCTCAATACATACCAAGAGCAGGGCGAGCTTGTTCATGAAGGGCGTAATAACTTAGGTGTAGTGAGTTTAAACCTGCCGCGTATCGCACTGAAAGCCAAGGGGGATTTGGACCAGTTCTATCGTTTGTTAGATCAGCAATTACTGCTGGCTCGTCGAGCCTTAGAGACTCGTATTAGTCGTTTAGAGAATGTTAAAGCGCGGGTCGCGCCGATTCTTTATATGGAAGGGGCTTGCGGTGTTCGTTTGCAAGCCGATGATACGATTGCGCAAATTTTTAAAGATGGCCGAGCGTCTATTTCGTTGGGTTATATTGGTTTACATGAAACCATTAATGCGTTGTTTGGTTCACAACAGCATGTTTATGATAGTCCGGCTTTACGCGATCACGCGTTAACTATTATCAGTCGCATGCGTGCGGCAGTGGATCAATGGAAAGAAGAGACTGGCTACGCGTTCAGCTTGTACGCGACGCCCAGTGAAAATTTGTGCAGCCGTTTCTGCCAAATTGACAGCAAAGAATTTGGGATTATTGCTGGAGTAACTGATAAGGGCTATTACACCAATAGTTTTCACTTAGATGTAGAGAAGAAAGTTAATCCATACGATAAAATTGACTTCGAAATGCCATACCCAGCGATATCCAGTGGTGGTTTTATCTGTTATGGCGAATTTCCTAATATGCAGCTCAATATTGAAGCATTGGAAAACGTCTGGGATTACAGTTATAGCCGAGTGCCATACTACGGCACCAATACGCCGATAGATGAGTGTTATGAGTGCGGATTTACCGGTGAATTTTCTTGTACCAGCAAAGGCTTTGTTTGTCCTAAATGTGGTAATCATGACTCTGCAAAAGTATCGGTCACGCGCCGAGTTTGTGGTTATCTCGGTAGTCCGGATGCAAGACCGTTTAACTTCGGCAAACAAGAAGAAGTCAAGCGCCGAGTGAAACACCTATGACGGCTTTTATCATCAGATCAACAGCGGTTGAGCTATGAATTATCATCAATATTATTCCGTTGATGTGGTGAACGGGCCGGGGACACGCTGCACTTTGTTTGTTTCTGGCTGTGTGCATCAATGTAAAGGTTGTTATAACCAAAGCACTTGGTCGTTGACTTCTGGTTTGCCGTTTACTGACCAGTTGGCCGATCAGATCATTGCTGATCTCAACGACCAGCGCATTATTAAGCGGGGTTTGTCACTGTCCGGTGGCGACCCTTTGCATCCGAGTAATGTCTCTACCGTTTTAGCTTTGGTGCAACGAGTTAATCAGGAATGCCCGGGCAAAGATATTTGGTTATGGACGGGTTACCGTTTATCAGAATTGAACGCTCAACAACGTCAAGTACTCGATCATATTGATGTATTAATTGATGGTAAGTTTGAGCAAGATAAAGCCGATCCCAGTTTACCGTGGCGGGGTAGCCATAATCAGGTGATACATAGTTGTAAAGTGTAAAAATTACTTTCGGTTTTATGGTTTCTGGTGTTTACTTGAAAGTCATTACTTGAATTTCAAAGGGTTGTGACTTTCATGCTAGACCATTTATCTGAACCAGTATTAGATCCTATTCTTTCTCTCTCCGTCGCTTTTCGCCAAGATCCCCGTCCTGAAAAGGTCGATTTGGGGATTGGCGTTTATAAAAATAGTCAAGGCCAAACACCGATCATGCAGGCGGTGCAACTGGCTCAGCAAAAGGTGATCCAGACTCAAACCACTAAATCCTACGTTGGGCTTGCCGGTTGTGAAGAGTTTAACCACAGTATCACGCAATTGGTCTTGGGTCATGAACACTCATTATCTGACCGTTTAACCACCATTCAGACTCCCGGAGCCAGTGGCGCATTGCGCATGTTGGGGGATTTAATGCGTGTTGCTCAGCCCGATACGACGGTGTGGTTAACCAATCCAAGCTATATTAATCATAAACCAGTCATGGAAGCGGCAGGATTAAAAGTAAAATACTATGCTTATTTTAGTCCGGAGACCAAAATGGTTGATCTTGCTGCCATGATGAGCGATCTGGCTCAGGCAGGACCGAAAGATGTGGTGTTACTGCATGGCTGTTGCCATAACCCGACAGGAGCGGATATTGATTTTTCCGTCTGGCAGGCGATAACGGAATTATCACTTAAACAAGGTTTTACTCCATTTGTGGATATCGCTTACCAAGGCTTTGGTGAGTCACTTGAAGGCGATGCTCAAGGTGTGCGTTATATGGCGCAGCGGGTAGAAGAGATGCTGATTACTACTTCGTGCTCGAAAAACTTTGGTTTGTATCGTGAACGGACTGGAGCGGCAATCGTATTAGGTAAAAACGCTCAGCAGGTCGCCAATGCGCGAGGCAAAATGTTGACCCTAGCACGAGCCACTTACACCATGCCACCTGATCACGGTGCGGCTTTGGTGAAAACCGTATTACAAGATGAAAAGTTAACCAACCTTTGGCTGCAAGAATTGACAGAAATGCAGCAACGATTGTTAAGCCTTCGTCAAACCTTGTGTAATGAGTTGAGAAATCAACACAATACGTCACAATTCGACTTTATCCAAAGCCACAAAGGGATGTTTACTATGCTCGGTTTTAGTCCAGAACAGATGGGTCGTTTACGCGATCAGTTCGCGATTTATGCGGTGGCTGATGGTCGAATTAATATCGCCGGTCTAACGGAGAAAGACATCCCTTATGTAGCAGAGGCGATCGTTAGCGTGTCATAACAGTAGTTGAATGAGGTAAATGAATGAAACAACCATGGAAAATCCTTCTAACGTTGCTGCTTAGTGGGGGGTTAGTTGCTTGTGCGATGGTTCCTTCTTCTGAGCAAACTGAAACCTCAGCCCAAATTGAGCAACCCGAACCAGAAACGGAATCTGCAAAACCGGAAGTAGAACCACCAGAGATTGTTGAGCCCGAGGTGCCTGCGGCGACCAAAACATCCGATGGTAAACTGATTTTTGGTGAAAAAGAGTGGGTTTATGTACCGGCAATAGAAGAGAGCTTTCGGGCTCGCATCGATACCGGAGCAACCACATCTTCGATTAGTGCAGTCGATGTTGAAGCTTTTGAACGGGATGGAGAAGATTGGGTCAAGTTTCGTATTGAACATGATGGAATAAAAAGTGGTGAGATCAATTTACCTGTTGAACGTTGGGTACGCATTCGTCAATCGTCCGATAACAGTTATCAGCGTCGTCCGGTGGTGATGATGTGGGTACAACTTGGAGAGATGAAAGATCATACTCAATTCACTTTAGCCAATCGAACCCATCTCACCTTTCCTATATTGTTAGGGCGGAGCTTTTTTAGGGATGTGGCGGTGGTTGATGTAAGTCGTGAATATGTCCAAGGTAAGCATCAATAACATCTACAGTGGTAGAAGTAATGAAACAAAAAAGTCAGCGTATCGCTGACTTTTTGCTTTTTTGAACAAGGAGCACAGAGCCTGATGGCTTGCACCATGGTTGAGAGGTTTAAGCTTGAACGGCTTGTGTACTTGCCGCTGCGCGTGATTTTAAAAACGCATAGCCTACACCGGTCACGATAGTACCAGCAGCGATCGCGACCAAATACATCAATACTGGCGTGATGGCATTCGGGATCAACAAGACAAATAGTCCACCATGCGGTGCCATGAGTTGTGCACCAAACAGCATGGATAGTGCTCCGGTTAATGCACCGCCCACCATACATGCCGGGATAACTCGCATGGGGTCTTTGGCTGCAAAAGGAATTGCCCCTTCAGAGATAAAACACAAGCCCAGTACAAATGAGGCTTTGCCTGCTTCACGTTCACTTGCGGCAAATTTATTTTTGGCTAAGAACGTGGCAAGGCCCATCCCTAATGCAGGTACCATCCCTGCCGCCATGATCGCAGCCATGGGCGCATAGGTGTTTGACGCTAATAGACCAACACCAAAAGTATACGCCGCTTTGTTGACTGGGCCACCTAAGTCAAAGCACATCATCGCACCAAGAATAATGCCTAATAACACGGCATTGGTGGAACCCATGCTATTTAAAAACTCAGTCAGCGCCGACATGATGCCTGAAACTGGCCCGCCGACGATATAAATCATCACTAAACCGGTGACTAAGCTGGCGATAAACGGAATGATTAAAATCGGCTTAAGCGCTTCCATTGACTGAGGCAAGGAGACATTATCAGCAATCCATTTTGCACTATAACCGGCGATGAAACCGGCCGCGATACCGCCTAAAAAGCCAGCGCCCGTTGAGCTAGCGAGCATGCCACCAATCAGACCAGGTGCCAGACCAGGACGGTCGGCAATCGAAAAAGCAATATAACCAGCCAGTACGGGGATCATCAATGCAAAGGCGGATCCACCACCTATGGTCATCAAAGCGGCGGCAAGGGTGCCTTCTTCTTTAAAAGCTTCAATACCAAACACGAAAGAGAGGGCGATCAATAAGCCACCAGCAACGACCACAGGGAGCATATGTGAAACCCCAGTCATCAGGTGTTTATAGACGCCTTTTTTCTCGTCACTAGACGATGCACTACTTGATCCTGAGTGTTGGTAAGTGGTGGCTTGGACCAAGGCTTTATCCATCTCTTCAGCGGTTTTCTTAAGAGCGGGGCCAGTTTTGGTGCGATACAGCGCTTTACCATTAAAGCGCTCAAGAGGCACTTCAATATCGGCGGCAATAATCACTAAATCGGCCTCGGCAATATCTTGCTCAGTGAGTTGATTTTTGGCACCGACCGAGCCACGAGTTTCGACTTTGATTTGGTGGCCGCGGCGTTTGGCTTCTTCTTCCAGCGCTTCCGCTGCCATAAAGGTATGAGCAACACCGGTTGGACACGCGGTGATAGCGACGATCTTTTTCACCGCTGACGCGTTTGATCTACTGGGTGCAGTGGTGGTCACGGCTGAGGCGTTCAGTACTTTGGCTTGTTCTACTGCTGTGGTTAAGTACGTGCTCGGATCGCTGGTGCAGGCTGAAATCTCACTTTGGTAGAATTTTTTACCGACAAAACGCGAGGTATCGACCGGCGTATTAGCAGCAATGATCACCACTTCAGCTTGAGCAATATCGGCCTCGGTTAAGGTTGTCGTGTCGAGTATCGAAGAGTGACACTCGACAGTGGCATTCCAGTTCAGTGATTTCGCTGCTTGTTCTAATAAACCGGCGGCGATAATGCTATTGGCAACCCCGCTGGGGCATGCGGTAATGATGGCAATATTCATAGTGTTGACCTTTTGTCGTTAATGGTTAGTTCATAGACTAATCAATGGTTTACCCTAGTAACTTAAGACGATGGCGGTTTTAACAGCTCGGTATATTTTTTCTACCCAGTTACCTCGCTGTCGTTGGTGACTGCTTTCGTCAAGTCGTGTGGTTATAATTGGATATCGTTTTGTAGAGCTGTGACTTTGTTGATGTCAGGAACGCCAACGCCCACCTGCGTTACCGCAAGAGCGGATAGCGCGGTTGCAAAGGTGATCAATGACGATTTATCCATATTTTGCATATGCCCCCAACACAAACCGGCCACTAAGGTATCGCCAGCACCGACCGTGCTCACGACCGGCATTTTGGGTGGTTTGGCGTGTAGCCATTGGCCTTGATTAAGCCACATCGTGCCTTGTGCCCCCATGGATACCACAATATTAGCGATACCTTTATCGGCGAGTTGTTGAGCGGCGGCTTGACACGCTTCAGGGGTATGCAGAGGGTGGCCAACAAACTGAGCCAGTTCTTCTTCATTGGGTTTAATTAACCATGGCTTTGCATCGACTCCGGCGATTAGAGCCTCACGGCTGCTATCAAACAGCACTTTTTTACCCAGTAAGCCCAGTTGCTCAATCCATGTTGCGCAGCGCTGTGGGGAGAGACCGGATGGTAGACTGCCTGCAATGATGAAGTACTCGTGATCATCAGCGAGCTGGAACAGTCTCTGCTCGAACCGTTGAATATCTTGTTCATTGACATGAATACCAGGGAAATTGATGTCACTGACTTGACCAGATTGTTCGACCAATTTGACATTAATTCGTGTCGCTCCAGGTAGACGAATAAACTGATCGTTTGCGCCTATTTCAGCAAAGAGTTGACAAAACATTTCTTGGTTATCTTGACCAAGAAATCCTGTCACCGTGACTTGAGCACCAAGATCGCTGAGCACTTTGGCTACATTGACCCCTTTACCCGCCGCATGTAATGAACCTTGTTGAACTAAGCTCACGGAACCAACATGCATTTTTTCCATGCTGCCAGTGAGATCAAGTGCTGGATTCAAGGTAATGGTAACGACTTTCATACTCATCATCGGCTCCTTAATGCTCACCAAGACCGGATTTAATCGCTGCGCCAATCGATTCAAGGGCAAGGGCGGCATCTGGCCCTTCAGCGCTAAATTGCAGTTGGTGGCCGTGTTTCACTCCTAGGGCGATAACTTTCATTAAGCTTTTCGCGTTGGCCGCTTTACCATCACCATCTAAATTGACCACCTTGATGTTGGCTTGAAATTTCTTCGCTTCTGCCACGAGCATGGCGCCGGGACGAGCATGCAAACCATGTGAATTGGTAATTTTAAAGATCGAGGTTTCAACATTCGCGTTGTTTTCTGGGTGGCTAGAAGCAGCTTGGGCGTTGTCTTGAGAAAATAACGCGACCAATTGATGGGCATCCGCTTGTAATAATTGCTCTTGCTGCTGGTTGAATACAAGCTGGGTGATGATATTAAGAAACGAGCGATGGGCATCATTACAAGCGGCAATCGCGATCAAAGCTTTGACAGCAATGCCTTGGTACTCACAATGATTAGCGGTAGAAACAAATGACATCGCGCTGCGCGTCACACTTTGGTTACTGCTGATTAACCATAACCCTTTGCCTAAATGGGTAGGGGACTTGGTGACCAGATCGGCGACAAAAGCACTATCAGTACAGCCAGTATTTTTCAGTAAACCACCCGCCACCGCGGTCATTTGCAGCATGTCACTGGCAGGAAAGTGCAGTTGAATCAAAGCAGGATCAAAATCAGCGGCAAATTGCACTTCGCCATTGAGTAGTGCGACTAAATCACTCGCTTGTTGTACTTGTTTGAGCTGATTCTCAACGCCATCGGCAGAGAGCACCTTGGTCAGTTGCTTTAATATGCCTAAATGTTCATCGGATTTGGCTGCAATACCAATCGCGACATAGACGATATTACCCTCACCCCAATCAACGCCGTTGGCAAAATGATGCACGGTGACGCCAGTCTGCTTAACCAGTTCGCGAGTTTCAATCGTGCCATGGGGAATGGCGATACCGCTGCCTAAAAAAGTTGAATTTTGCGCTTCGCGGTTAAGCATACCTTGAACATAGCCTGACTCGACCAGTTGTTTTTCAGTAAGGTCTGCCGCGATAGCACGAATGGCATCTTGTTTGTTCGAGGGTGTCTGCGCTAATCGAATATCTTGCGTAGAGAGTTGCAACATGTTTGGCCCCTTAGCCAGAAATGGCTTGTGTTGATAATGCGAGTCGCTTTTTCTGACTATCCCCTTCCTACTTGAAGCTGCAGGGGGGCTATGTTCGTTCACCCCAATCATGGAGCCTATCTATGCTCATGGGGACTCACTCACTTGCCACCTACCTGCAACTCCAAGTTGTTTGGGTATAGAGTCGCATTATCGTGATTTATGATTAAGCTGAATCGTTTCAGCTTTAAGTTTAAAAAAATTTAGCAAACGCTATAGTTTATTAATCAGTCGCTTTCATTAGGTTTAGTCCAAAAAACTCGACTTAGCTACCAATTTAAACTTTTGCTGAATCCTTTCAGCTTTGATACTGAATCGATTCAGCTTATAATTCAACTCAATTAAGGATCAAAAAATTGTTTCTATGATCCCACGCACAGAACCCGAGTAGTGGATATGACACTAGATGAAATAGCCAAATTGGCAGGCGTCTCAAAAACAACGGCCAGCTATGTGATTAATGGCAAAGCGACCAAATATCGCATTAGCCAAAAAACTCAGCAAAAAGTGATCGCGATTGTTGAGCAGTATGATTACCGCCCAGATTTAGCCGCATCTTCGTTAAGAGCGGGCAATAGTCGCTCGTTTGGCTTGATTATTCCCGATTTAGAAAACACCAGTTATGCCAAATTAGCCAAATTACTTGAACACAATTCACGTCAAGCGGGTTATCAAATATTAATTGGCTGCTCTGATGATGATGCAGAAATTGAGAAAAATGTTGCCCATGCTCTCGTCTCTCGGCGGATTGATGCCTTATTTGTGGCCAGTAGCTTGGCGGATGCCAGCGAATTTTATTGGCAGGTTCAACAAGCGGGCACGCCGGTGATTGCCATTGACCGACCTTTGGATGATGAACATTTTCCTTGCGTGGTCAGTGAGGATTTTAGTGCCGCCTTTGAACTCACCCAATCGGTATTGAGCAATGAGGTGAAGTGCGTTGGTTTGATTGGCGCATTGCCTGAATTAAGTATCTCTCAAGAGCGGCAAATGGGCTTTGAATCGGCGTTGAAGCAGGCGAATAAGCAAATGGTTCTGGCTTATGGCGAGCACTTTAATCGCGAGGAAGGGCGGCGAGTGTTCGCACAGTGGTATGAGCAAGATAACATGCCCGATGCCGTGGTAGTGACGTCTTATACCTTATTAGAAGGGGTATTAGACGTATTATTAGAGCATCCAGCACTGATGGATAAACTAAGACTGGCGACCTTTGGTGATAATAGATTATTAGATTTCTTGCCAATTAAAGTGAACTCATTACCCCAGCAGTTTGAATTGATCGCCGATAGTGCGATGGCATTAGCTCTGAACGCCTCGGCAAAACGTTTTGCTAATGGTATTGAGTTAATTCCGCGTCGGTTGAAAGTGCGCCGCTGATTAATGAAAGCAATGATCTTATCCTAGCTTAAGGTTATCATAGGCTTAACATCACCTTTGCTTACAGGCTGGCAATGAAGTTTTTACACACTTCCGATTGGCATTTAGGCCGTCACTTTCACAATGTCTTTTTATTGGATGATCAACGGCAGGTCTTAAACCAACTTATCGATTATATCACTCTTCATCCGGTGGATGCGTTGTTGATCGCCGGTGATATTTATGACCGCTCAGTACCACCGACCGCCGCAATTGAGCTATTGGATGAAGTATTAACGCGCATTTGTCAGCAATTACAGACCCCAGTGATCATGATCCCTGGCAACCATGATGGCGCGAAGCGTTTAGGTTTTGCCGCCAAACATATGCAGTCGTCTGGCTTGCATATTATCAGTGACTTTACGCAAATGTTACAGCCTGTGGTGCTTAGCTCAGAGCAAGCCGGCGAAGTGGCTTTTTATGGTATGCCTTATAGCGATCCTGAGCAGGTTCGTGATGCGTTTAAAAATAAGGTCAGCACTCATGATCAGGCACATCAATTTCTTTGTCAGCAGATTGTTGATACGTTCAATCCTGCCCAGCGTCATGTCTTGCTTAGTCACTGTTTTGTCGATGGCGCAAGTACCTCAGATTCAGAGCGACCGCTGTCGATTGGCGGCGCTGACTGTGTGAATCACCAGCACTTTTTACCCTTTGATTATGTTGCATTAGGGCATTTGCATCAGCCGCAATATAAAGGCCAAGATTATATTCGTTACAGTGGCTCGCTGATGAAATACAGCTTCTCTGAGCAATATCATAAAAAAGGCATGACTTTAGTGGAATTGAATCAAGAGGGTTTTGTGTCGGCACAACCGATCCCGCTCACCGCGCCCCATGATATGCGTGTTATTGAAGGAGAACTAGAGACCTTGTTGGCTCAAGGTCAGCAAGACCCTCATGCGGATGATTATCTACTGGTGCGTTTAATGGATAAGCACGCCATTTTAGATCCGATGGAAAAGCTGCGCAAAGTATACCCAAATGTGTTGCATTTAGAGAAACCGGGTATGTTAATGGATAGTGAGCAGCCAATGGGTCGAGCTCGTTTGGCGCGTGGTGAGCTGGATATGTTTCGAGATTTTTTTCTTGAAGCTAAGCAAGAGCCGTTAACGGAATTGCAAACACAGGCGATTAGCCAAGTCATTCAGTCACTCAAAAATCAGGAGTCAAATTAAGTTATGCGTCCAATTACTTTGACTCTGCAAGCTTTTGGCCCGTTTGCGAGCCAGCAAGTGGTCGATTTCAGCGCTTTTGGTCATGCGCCGCTTTTTTTAATCAATGGCCCAACAGGGGCAGGGAAAAGCTCGCTACTCGATGCGATATGCTATGCCTTGTATGGCGAAACTACGGGTAGCGAACGTTCTGGCGATCAAATGCGCTGTGATTATGCGCCTGATTCTGTTCTGACGGAAATAGAGTTTGTCTTTGAGCTGCATAATCGGCGGTTTAAGATCATCCGCAGCCCGGATCAGCAGGTGGCGAAACAGCGCGGTGAAGGCACCACTAAAAAATCTCATGCCGCGAGCTTAATCGAACGGTTCGCTAATGACGAAGAAAAGCTGCTGGCTCATAGCCCTAAGCGTGTTGCTTCTGCGGTGGTTGAATTAATTGGCCTAGATGTAAAGCAATTTCGTCAAGTGATGGTGATTCCGCAAGGTAAATTTCGTGAATTGTTAGTCGCGAACTCAAAAGAGCGCGAACAAATCTTTGGTCAGCTATTTCAAACCCATATTTATACGCAAATTGAACGGGAATTGTTTGAGCGAGCGGCAGAGATTCGTCGCCAAAAAGAGCAATTTGATCAGCAAATAAAAGGGGCGTTGAATGTTGTTGCTATGGCCAGTGAAGAGGAATTGCAGCAAGCACTGACCAGCGTTGAGCCAAGCTTAAAAAACAGCGAGCAAAGCCATCAACAAGCGCAGCAGAAGCTTGATGTTCTTAAGCAACAATGGCACGCGGGGCAAGAGTTACAAGCGAAATTTAGCCAGCAAGAGCAGTTGGCTTTAGAGCAAGCACAATTAACCGCGCAACAGGCTGAGATCGATGAGTGGCAAGTAAGATTGCAACAAGACCAAAAAGCGGCGCGGCTCGACTTACCTTATCAACAATTATCTGATGTACGGCAGCAATTGACGCTGGCTGAGCAAGCGCAAAAAACGCATCAACAAGCGGTGAGTCAAACACAGCAGCAAGTGACGGTGGCAACGGCAGCTTATCAGCAGGCAGATCAAGCCGCACAGCAAATTGATGCGCTCAGCCAACAGTTGTATCAACTGGAAAGCATGGGTAAAAAATGGGTTGAGTTAGAGCAACAACGGCATCAGCAGACTAACGCGTTAGCGGCGTTGAAGGCGGCGCAGACTCAGCATCAGCAGTTGAAAAAGCACCTTGCTGATTTAGAACAGCAGCGCCAAGAGCAGCAGCAAGCATTAGAACGGGTGATTAGCCAACGAAGCGGTCTGGAAACTAAACAGCTACAGTGTAGCCAACTGAATGAGCATATTCAGTTACGTGTCAAGCAGCAATCTTTAACCGAACAAATCAACCAGTTACAGCAAGCGTATCAACAAGCTGGGCAAGCTTATCAGCAGGCTCAGCAGCAAACGTTGCAGGCTAGCCAGCATGTCGATCAGTTGGAATTTTATTGGCACAGTAATCAAGCCGCAGAATTGGCACAGAAACTCGCACCAGGTAATCCATGTCCAGTCTGTGGTAGTGAGCATCATCCTCATATCGCACAATTTTCTGGTCAAGTGGTGAGTAAAGATCAGGTTCAGCAAGCTCGTCAGGCTCAGCAACATCATCAAGCGAATGAAACCGAACAACTGAAACAATACCAAAAGGCTGAAAACAATCTTAGTCATTATCAGCAGCAGCTCAAGCAGTTCGAGGAGCAAATCGAGCACAAGGCATTGCCAGAATTAACCGCATTGCAACATCAACATCAAGCATTAACTGCTGAAATTGAGCGTCTAACGCTGTTAAATCCGCAAGCCCTTGAGCATCAACTGAGCCAAGTGATGGTGGCCTTGCAGCAAGTTCAGTTACAACTTGAGCAGCAGCAACATAAAGTCGATCAAGCCAGTAAAACAGAGATTGAAGCACAAACCAAAGTCACCAGTTTACAAGCTGAAGTGGCTAGTGAATTTACTGATGCCGCTCAAGTGCGTGAAGCCTATGGACGGGTGAAAAAACAGATCACCGCGTTGCAGCAAGCTGAATTACAGGTTCGAACCCAGTTAGCTGCGGCTCAGCAGGCTTTATCTTCTGCTCAAGCAAGCTTAATCAGCGCCGAGCAGCAAGCGAAACGTTGGTTGGACAGTGAGCAGCGTTTAGCCCAGGAATGGCAAGCGGCGCTTAACGACAGTGCTTTTTCCTCGCTAGAGGATTATCTGCAGGCCAAGTTAGCAGAAGAGGCCCGCTTATCCATAGAACAGAAAGTTCGTCAATTTGAGCAGCACCGAGCGACGCTACAAGGCCAGTGGGATGCGTTGGCTAAGGAGTTGAACAACCAAACGCCGCCGAATCTCACCGAACTCAAGGCCGCGGTAGAACAGCAACAAGCCCATGTTACGCTTTGCTTGCAGCAGCTCAGTGAAGTTCGCTCACGTTACGACAGTTTACGCCAAGTGAGCGACAAGTTGGTTACGCTTTATCAGAACAATGTGCAACTTGAAAAAGAGTATCAAATTTACGGCACATTAAGTGATATAGCCAATGGACGCACGGGCGCTAAAGTCAGTTTGCACCGCTTTGTGTTAGGCGTGCTGCTTGATGATGTCTTAATTCAGGCTTCACAACGTTTGCAAAGAATGAGTAAAGGACGCTATTGGTTAAAACGTAAAGAAGATCGCGCTAAAGGTAATGCGGGTTCAGGGCTCGATTTAATGGTCGAAGATGGCTATACGGGAAAATGGCGCGATGTGGCGACATTATCGGGCGGAGAATCTTTTATGGCGGCGTTAGCATTGGCATTAGGTTTATCCGATGTAGTGCAAGCCTACAGCGGTGGGATTCGCCTCGATACTCTGTTTATTGATGAAGGATTTGGTAGCTTAGATCCTGAATCGTTAGATTTGGCAATCCAAACCTTAGTTGATTTGCAGCAAGGGGGGCGCTGCATTGGCATAATTTCTCACGTTGCTGAGCTCAAAGAGCAAATTGCTTTACGGTTAGATATCGTGACCTCAACCCTCGGCAGTAGCATTAAACTTGTTGTATAGTTCAAAGATAGGATAGAGGATTGATCAATGGATCATAGGCAGCGATAACTCATATGGATGCGGTAAAAAAAATATACCAATACGCAGAACCAAACTTAACATTAGTTGGATGGATGGGCTTCATCGGTTTTCCGATTTACTATTATGTATGGACTTACCTGTTTCCCCAAGGCTATGAATCGTTTTGGCTACGGGGATTTTGCTCGCTATTGTTTGCCGGAATTGCTTTTCGCCACTCATTTCCCAAAGCATTACAGCGCTATTTACCGTATTACTATCTGCTTTCAATAGGCTTTTGTTTACCTTTTTTCTTCTCTTTTATGATGTTGATGAACGATTGGTCGACAGTCTGGGCGATGTCTTTTATGGCATCGATTTTCTTGCATATTCTGCTAGTTCATGAAACTAAGGTGATGTTGCCACAAGCGATTATTTCCGTATTACTCGCTTACTTCTCGGTTTATGTTGTCGTTGATGCCGCCCCTAGTCAGATGATTTCTTGGACTTATGTACCTATTTTTATCTTTACTTATGTATTCGGTAATCTGTTCTACTTTCGCAATCAGGTATCACACGAGAGCAAAGCATCATTAGCAAAATCGTTTGGTGCAGGAATTGCACACGAAATGCGTAATCCACTCAGTGCGCTTAAGTCTTCTCTTGATGTGGTGCGTACTCTAGTTCCTTCCCCCCATTCAGGCCAAGCAACTCATATTATTAATCAACAAGATTTACAGCAATTGCATGAAATATTAAATGATGCGGATGAGGTGATTCATTCTGGTAATGAAACCATAGATTTATTGTTAACGTCAATTGATCAGCATCGTGTCTCAACGTCGACCTTTCGAAAATTATCCGCTGCTACGGTGGTTGAAAATGCTATTCATTCTTTTGCCTACAAACGGGCCGTTGATCGAGCAGCCGTTTCATTAACCGTTAATCAAGATTTTGATTTTTTTGGTAGCGATACCTTACTTAAGTTTGCGTTGTACAATTTACTGAAAAATGCTTTTTATTATCAAAGTAGTGAAGTGTTTACGATTAACATCGAATTGAATCGAGTCGATGAGCAGAATGTGATTACTGTCAAAGATAATGGGATTGGTATTGAAGCAGAACAGCTCGAAGAAATTTTTAAGGACTTCTATACCTTTGGTAAACATAATAGTTATGGGTTAGGGCTGCCTTTTTGTCGAAAAGTTATGCATTCATTTGGCGGTGAAATTATTTGCCATTCCGTCTTCGGTGAATGGACCCAATTTACCCTTCAGTTTCCAGATGTTGAATCCGAACGTATCAAACAGATAAAACACGATCTACTAAAATCTAAATCGATTTTATTGATTGGTGAACCGAGTTTATTAAGTCGGCATCTGAATGAACAAGCTTTTTATTTAGGGTTTACTTTGCATATGCTCACTCTCAGTCAAGCGATGCAAAAAGAAGCGTATGAATTTGAATTTGATCTTATTTTTATTGATTTAGCTCCATTTGAAACACAGTGGGATAAATTGAGCTTACTGGAAGGTCAATTACATTTTACTGAAGCCAGAATTAGTTATATTTATGACCAATCTAAGCGTTATCCTATTAATATCTCTCGTTACTTAACAATTTATCCAATTGAAATACGTCATTTGTTAAAAGACAGTATTGGAACCATCGAGAAGCTATTATTTTCGATTGATGAGCTTGAGGTTGAAAGGGGAAATATACCACAACGAGAAGTCAATTATCAAAGAAGCATCTTATTAGTCGATGACAATGATTCTTTACGAACGTTTTCTGCTATATTATTAGAAAAGCAGGGTTATGATGTTTATCAAGCTCATGATGGTCAACAAGCTTTAGAGATATTAAAACAACATACTATGGATTTAATCTTAATGGATGTTGAAATGCCGGTTATTGATGGATTACAGGCGACGAATATCATCCGCAGTTCAATGGCCGAATACCGAAAAACGCCTATTATTGGCTATACAGGGGATAATAGCTCAGAAACGATAAATCGTCTCTACCGTGCTGGAATGAATGATTATATTGTTAAACCTGCTGATAAAGATAAATTATTAAATAAAGTGGCCGATTGGTTATAGGATACAAGGTTTCCCCTGTATCCTATATATCCTTCCTCCTTTAAGCTGCAGCGGTGTTGGCTGCGTTCGTTCACCCCAATCACATAGTCTGCCTATGCTCATGGATATGCACTCACTTGCCGCCTACCTGCAACTCCAAGTTGTTTGGGTATAATTCTCTTTCCTTGAATCGATCTTTAATTATTTAAAATAGAGTTGCTTATTGTGTATCGCAGACTCACAGACTGAGAGAATTTTTTGAATGTCAGAGTCTTTTAGTGAGCTGTTTAACGATAATCGAATAATGTTTTTATTTTTTGCCGTGGCAGGGCGACAAAAGACTGCGCCAAATACGCCATTATTCTCTAGAAAATCACGAACATTTTCGGTATTACGTTCATCGCCTGTTTCTAAAGCAATAATTTGCGATTGACTACGAATCGTAAAACCAAGTTCAAGTAAGCCATGGCGTAACTGCTCACTGTGACGAAAAAGTTGTTTTCTTCTTTCATCCGCCGATTGGATTACCGATAACGTAGCACTGAGCGCTGCGACTTCATAAGGCAGAATTGTCGAGCTAAAGATCGCGGGATAACCGACAAAAGGTAAACAGCGATCAACATGGTTATTCGCCCAGATAGCGCCAGCTCGATAAGCAAAGCTTTTCGCTAAACTCACCGTCATAAAATCAACCTGTGATGATAAACCAAGTTCAGCGAGCAAACCGGCACCTTTAGGACCATGAGTACCGAGTGAATGGGACTCATCAACTAAAATAGCGCAACCATACTGTTTAGCTATCGCAACTAAATCTGCTAATGGGGCGACAGTACCAATTGTACTATAGATAGAATCGACCACGATCAATCCGGGTCCATGACGTTTAATGAGCTTCACTAAATGATCACAGTGATTATGCATAAAAGGGTGCAGATGAGCATTGGCATAGCGAGCTCCCTCCCAAAGTGACATATGAGCAAAAAAGTCGATATAGACGTTGGTATCGGCTGAGCAGATCGTTTGTAATAGTGCGGTATTCGCATTCCAACCAGACTGCGAAAGTAGACACGTATCAAATTGAGCAAATTGGGCAAGCTGTTGCTCAAGATCAGGTTTGTCAGCCTCATCTTGTAAAAAGATCGCCGACATAAACACACTATCGGTACTATCATCGATGGCTTGTTTTAAGTGAGCCTTAATGAGCGGATGATGAGATAAACTAAGGTAATCATTACTCTGTAAAATAATATCATTAGTGCTCGGACGCTTGCCTAGAACCAAATGTTTGCCATTATTATTACTATCAATAAGGTCGTTAATAAATAAATCTAATCGTTGTTGAATAAATTCAGGTAGTTGTTTTTTTGAGGTGCCATATTTCATGGTTAATATCCTTTGTTGAAAGTAAGCGCCAGCTGACAAAGGATATATTGTCGTATAAAAAAATAATGTCATTAATGAAATATTATTATTTTGCTCGTGTTAGCAAACTCAATTATAGTGCCTTTATTATGTGTTGTTGATCCGTAGGCTCAGAGAGCCTAATTAATGTGTAATAAATATAATAGCCCAAATTATTGCTACTATTTATATACTCAAACTACTTGGAGTTGCAGGAAGGCAGCAAGTGACTGAGCCCCCATGAGCATAGACAGGCTATGTGATTGAGGTGAACGAACGTAGCCAACACCGCTGCAGCTTCAAGTAGAAAGGGGGGAAGCTGCTGTAGGTTTGTCTACTCCGTATACCAAATGATAGTGAGAGATATCCTCGCTCTCACCAACTATCAATCTACGATGGTTAGCATTTACACCAGACAAATTTATCACTGGCGCTGCACATTGCTAAAAATCAAAGTAGTTTCGATATACAGTCAAATCAGCAATAAAAAATACCGCCGAAAAGGGATATCTTCAGCGGTATATCAAGCATAGTAAGTTAATGTTATTGGTCTCGAATAAAAGTGACTCGCTTTAGGCCAACTGAATTAAACGTTTAATTAATCGATCAATGCCGAGTGCTGCTTGTGATAGATTTTCGGCCAGCATATAAGCTGGAGTCGAGAGAACGTTATGACGTTGATCGTAAACATAATCATCAACGGGACAATTCACGTGTTCTCCGCCCATTTGATTAAATGCATTGGCCGTTTGTTGGTCATGGCCAATGGTGCCTTCTACTCCGGTTGGATAAATAAGCGGGATGAGTGCAGGGGAGATGCATAAATAACCGGCGGGTTTACCACTTTGAGCAAAGGCATGGCAGACCTTAGCGACTTGCTCATTGAGCGTGCAGTTGGCTCCTTTGGTGGCAAAATCGCTGAGGTTTTTGGCGACGCCGAATCCACCTGGGAGCAGTAATGCATCAAAATCTTGAACATTGAGCTCCGCAATGTCTTGTACTTTACCACGAGTCAATCTTGCTGATTCAACCAGTACGTTCCGAGTTTCAGACATGATCTCACCAGTGAGATGGTTAACTACTTGCGTTTGCTCAACATTCGGTGCAAAACAGGCCCATTGCGCACCTTGTTTTTCAATCGCATAAAGGGCAAGTACCGACTCATGAATTTCAGCGCCATCGAAAACCCCGCATCCACTTAATATCACAGCAATCTTTTTCATCACTCTGCTCCTTAATCAGTTAACGGATCTAATATGAGATTAACATCTTATTAAAAACAATCTACACTTGCTCAGCAAATTTGAGGAGTAAATGATGAAGTACGATTGGATTTTGTTTGATGCGGATGAAACCTTATTCCATTTTGATTCTTTTAAAGGAATGCAGTTGATGTTCTCCCGTAAAGGCGTGGATTTCACTGAGCAAGATTTTATGGAATATCAAGAAGTTAATAAGCCTTTATGGGTGGACTACCAAAATGGTGATATTACGGCAGAACAGCTAAAGCACACGCGATTCGAACTCTGGGCAACAAAATTGGATACCACGCCGGCTGAATTAAACAGCGCATTTTTGACCGCGATGGCGGACATCTGTACTTTGTTACCAGGGGCCCGAGAATTATTGGAGGCGTTACGTGGTAAAGCAAAGCTTGGCATCATCACGAATGGATTTACCGAGCT
Source organism: Vibrio sp. A11 (assembly GCF_013048705.1). Taxonomy (NCBI): domain Bacteria; kingdom Pseudomonadati; phylum Pseudomonadota; class Gammaproteobacteria; order Vibrionales; family Vibrionaceae; genus Vibrio; species Vibrio sp. A11. The sequence goes on from NZ_VHSI01000005.1 coordinate 130,064, forward strand.
ACAAGATGTTCGATTAACCAAAACCGGCATGAAGCACTATTTCGAGCATATCGTGATTTCAGAACAGATTGGTATTGCTAAACCGGATGCGGGCATTTTTGCCTATGCCATGGAAATGATGGGCCACCCAGCTAAGGAAAAAGTATTAATGGTGGGGGATAATCCACACTCTGATATTTTAGGTGGATTGAACTTTGGACTTGAGACATGCTGGTTGAATACTCATCAACATCCAAAACCAAGTGGTATCGACGCGCACTATGAAGTGGCTTCATTACACGAATTAAAAACGATTTTGCTGGCTTAATTGGGGTAGGTAAAACCTGATGCAAAGTTAGCCTTTGCATCAGGTCAAAGCGTTTAGCGGTTATATTCGCCGTTGCGCTCAGGTTGATCGATAATATCGATGATTTCGATGGTCCGCTCAACGCCATTTGGCATTGGCCAAGTCAGTTGTTGGCCTTTAGAAAGTCCAAGTAGTGCGCTACCAACGGGAGCGAAGATAGAAATATCATCATTACCCTTCACATCATGAGGGTACACCAAGGTTTTTTGCATCACATCGTCGCTGCCTTGAAACTTAAATTTCACGGTAGAGTTCATAGTGACGACATCCGCAGGGATCTCTTCCGGGTTTAAAACAGTGGCTCTGTCGAGTTCATTTTCTAGACGTTCTAATTCTTTAGACAACTTAGGTAGTTTGTCCATCAGTGCGCTAATTCGATCCATATCCAGAGTGGACACGATAATCGCGTTATTATTGTTTGGCATTTTATTTTCTCCAAAAAGAAATACCGCCCTGAACGTATCAGGGCGGCATAGAAACTGATTTAATGGTACCGCTTGGCACCTATTGTGTTATAGAACATAAACCGAATGGAGAGAAAATACAATCTATATGCCCATAGTTTTACATTTTTGCGCTACTATCGACATGTCAGGTATGGTTAGACTCTACATTTAGCGCGGTCGATATGCATATCAGCACTATCATTTCAATCAAGGACTATCGTGCAGTATTTAGCGATTAAAGACATTATCATCGAACAGATAAGCTCTGGTCAGTTATCCGCCAGACAAAAACTGCCTTCGGAACGTAAGCTGGCTGAATCATTCTCAACCACAAGGGTAACGTTGCGTGAGGCACTCTCTTTACTTGAGGCCGAAGGGCGGATTTATCGAGAAGATCGCCGTGGTTGGTTTATTTCTCCTTCGCCACTGCGTTATGACCCAACGCAAAATCTAACGTTTGAACAATTGGCAAAAACTCAGCAACGTGTTCCAACGGTTCAATTGCTCACGGCTAAAAGTAGTTTAGCCAATCCGCAGGCCAGTCGTTTATTGCAGCTCAAGCCTTTTTCAGAAGTGTATCATCTTGAGCGTGTCCGTTGCTTAGAGCAGAGACCAGTTGCTTTTGTGACCAATTATCTAAGCCCAGAGCGTTTTCCGAATTTACTGACTTTAGAGTTAAGCCAATCACTGACCTTGCTTTATCAGCAACACTTTTTTACCGAGTGTGCAACGATACGCTATCGTATTACCAGTCGATCTCTGTTGGGGGAGATGGCACAAGCGTTGCGTACAACGCAAGGAACGCCAGCGATGGTTATTGAGCGAGTGAGGTATGATGCACAAGGTGGATTAATCGATACGGAGATAAGTTATTGGCGTCACGATGCCATTGTGATTGAATCTTTGTTGACGATGCAGGAACCATGCTACGACGATTAAAAATGATAAAACGCGACGGGATATAAGTAGAGTATCAAGCCGCGTTTTAATTAAGCCTAAACCAATGATAGGCAGAAGTCAGTTAGCCTCAACTATTGGCTTCTGCGTCTTCTCGTTTTAGCACTTTATGTCCATCTTCCGTCACGCCATTTTTCCAATAGCTGCTGATGTATATATGATCGCGTTCCACTTGCTTGTCATTGCGAAAATATTGACGAAGTTCACGCATTGATTCAAATTCACAAGCACACCAAACGGTGCAAAGTCCCGCCAACCAAGGTTGAGCTTTTACCGTCTGAGTTAATGTCTCCCCCTGATCAGTATGAGCCCAGATGATTTTGACTCCTGGTGGAGCAACTAAAGGTTGTTGATCGTCAGGATGAGAAATTTCAATTACGGCATAGCCTTGAGTTTTTGGGTCTAAGCTCGTTAGTGTTGTTGCTAGAGCAGGAAGTGCTGTCATATCAGCAGCTAGACAGACCCAGTCGGCTGCCCAATTCGGGCCCTGGCTTTTACCTGGTCCGGCGATGAATACTTCATCTCCCACTTTTGCGTTTTCTGCCCAGCGAGCGGCAAAGCCACAGGATAGATCCTCGGTAATATGTCGGACGAAGTCGACCGTCATTTGATTGCTATGAGGGTTGAATTCACGAATCGTATAAGTGCGTAAAATCGGTCGCTCGGTTGGGGTTAAACGCGAGAGATCAGGATCACCTTGTGGGGTAAAAACCAATTTAAAATAGCCGCCAACACTTTGTTCACCAAAATGGGCAATCGTGTCGCCTTGTAGCGTAATACGTTGAATGTTCGGAGAAAGACGCTTGGTCTCGGTGACTGTAACCCGATAGAAGTCACGTTGTTTTTCTTGAGTTGCCATATTTATTCATCAAAGTAGGGAATCATTTTCTCTATTACCTTAGCGGTAAATGAATCATTCGGCAATGATAATCGTTGTCGTTTCTATCTATTCAGAAAAACACAGAGCGAGTCTCACGCCGCGTTAAGGATCATGATAAAATCGGTCATTAAGAAATAATAAGGTAGTTTATGAAACATTTACACACCGCGACGCATCCCGAGGTGACGGAACTCAGTCAACACACTATTGTCCAACGCCAAGCTGCACGAGCGATCGTTACCGATGGCGATGATATTTTGCTGCTCTATACTGAGCGTTATCATGATTACACCTTACCTGGTGGGGGCATTGATGAGCATGAAGATATTATTCAAGGCTTAGTCCGTGAGCTCGAAGAGGAGACGGGTGCTAACAATATTCACCATATTCAACCTTATGGTATTTATGAAGAATTTCGTCCTTGGTATCGAGATGATGCGGATGTGATGCATATGATCTCCTACTGTTATACTTGTAAAGCTGATCGTCAGTTAGGTGATACTCGTTTTGAAGATTATGAAATAAAAAATGGCATGCGGCCGATGTGGGTGAATATCCATCAAGCGATTGCTCATAATGAGCAGACAATTGCCAGCAGTGATAAAAAAGGCATGAGCATTGAAAGAGAAACCTTTTTATTACGTTTAATTGCTAAAGAAATGGCGATGAAGCCCTAAAATAAGTCATGATACCGCCTAATCGACAGTCTTGTTGGCTAAGATAGGTATGACAAGCCCTGTTTCTGGTCTTGTCTGTGAGTGTATTCGGTATACACTAGCGCGAAATATTGAATGAGAAATGATCATGAGTCAGAGTGTTGACGACCAGCAAGAAGTAGAAATTGAAGCGATTGGCGTAGAAGTCGATAATCAGCCGATTGAATTATACAAAGTACTCAAATTAGCGAATGCAGTGAGCGGTGGTGGAGAAGCGAAGCATGTCATCGCTGAAGGCTACGTTGCGGTGAATGGCGAACTAGAAGCGCGCAAACGTCGTAAATTGTACGATGGTGATTTGATTGAGTTCAATCAAGAATATTATCTGGTGATCTGTGATGCGCCAGTGACGGAAACGATTGAACGTCCATTAAGTGCAGAAAAAGCGCCAACTAAGAAAAAAGCCACGCCTTCGGCACCTAAAGCTAAAAATACGCAATCTAAGCTCACTCAGAGCTCAAACCGTCAAACTGACCAAAAGAAAGCAAAAAATAAGATTAAGAATAAGACAAGCAAAAAAGGTGTCGATACATCAGTCGTTGATGATCAACTGGATAACGAAAGTGGACGCAGTCGAATCCGCTTTTTTTAGTGTGATATAGCAAGGGAGCCAATGACTCCCTTGCGTTATTTATCGCCAATCATCGTCAATAAACGTTCTTCCTTCGAGTGCATAAGGGTCTTCATCGAAAGGATGCTCCATTTTCCCTCGAAGTTGCTCTAACTGTTTTTCAAGGTGGTTGACCGTTTGGAAATCACCTTCTGAACACGCAACATAAATTTGTTGCTCTAAAGCATCAATGTTATCTCTAATGTTCATCTCACACCTCCGGTTGCTTACGTGAGTTGGGAGTTACTGGCTATTCATGGTTAGTATATACCCTGTTTTGGGAATGTGCAGAGATGGCAACATTCATTATCTGAGGTGTAAGTAAAAATGAAAGGCACTGTTATTGATTTCAATCAGTTCGACCACACTGGGCTTATTTCCGGTGAGGACGGTAATCGATATCCACTGACAATATACGAGTGGAAAGGCGAACAAGGACCAAAAATTGGTCTTACTGTTGATTTTTTTGTTCAGGATGGTCAAGCCACAGCGATTTATCCATTACCGAGTAGTAAATCATCGAAGAAAATTGTGGCCGCTTTACTGGCGTTTTTCTTCGGCTCGCTAGGGGTACATAAGTTTTACTTAGGGTATATCAAACAGGGGTTGATCATGTTGTTTGCCTTTCTGTTAGGCTTTTTGTTACTTGGTATCCCTTCAGCGATCATTGGGATTATCGCTTTTGTTGAGTTTCTTATTTATGTGACGAGGTCCGATGAAGAGTTCGAGCAGACCTATATTCTGAGTCGTAAACCTTGGTTTTAGAGTGTCCGAGTATATAAAAACGCGCTGCCTTTTTAGAGCAGCGCGTTTTTTTAGGGGAAAATGTTGAGCCGCAAGATTAAGCGGTTTTCAACTCTAATACTTCGGGGCGAGTAATGGGTTTGGTTACTAAAGCCAGCAAAATACACAGTGCCATCATCGCGGCTGAGATACTGTAAGCCAGCTGATAATCGCCACCATGGGTCATCGAGTAGCCGACCACGGCTGCGCCAATTGCGCCACCAATACCCCATGAGGTATAAAGAACGCCATAGTTGGTGCCGTAATTTTTCAAGCCATAAAATTCAGCAGTGATCGATGGGAAGACAGCAAGTAACGTACCGTAACCGACAGCGGCGATAGCAGTACCGATGATCAGTGTCCATTCAGAATCAAATTGAGCAAACAACATCATATTGGCTCCTTGCAGTAAAAAGGCGATCAGTAGAGTTTTTACGCCGCCGATTTTGTCGGACAATACACCTGCAGCAATGCGCCCACCTGAGTTGAAAATCGCTAAAATAGAGGCAAGATAAACGGCATTAGGTAAGCTTGCTTGTACGCTGGCGATATTGGTTATATTACCAATAATCATTAAGCCGACCGATGCGGCTAAGGCATACATGACCCATAAGGCGTAAAACTGTGGAGTTCTTAGCATGGCTCGCCATGTCATATCATTATTGATAGAAACTTTTTTCGCTTGCTGACCAGCTTTTAATGTTGGTTCAGCGGGCACGTAATCACTTGGCGGATTATTGATGGTGCATGCTAACGGTACTGCAATGACCAGTACACCAATACCCAGTAAAATAAAGCTAGTTTGAATACCATAATGAGTGATCAGTGCTGAGGTTAAAGGAGCAAGATAAATAGCGGCTAAGCCAAATCCAGCAGCAATTAATCCATTAACCATCCCTTTCTTTGAAGGATGAAACCACTTCATGGCCGATGGTGATAGACAAGCATAACCAAAGCCAATGCCGGCACCAGTGATGATCCCAAAAGTGATATTGAGCATAGCAACCGATGAAACAAATCCGGAGGCAATCATGCCTAATCCGGTTAACGAGGTACCAAGAATAAGAATATTACGGGGTCCCATCTTATCTTGTAAGACACCAGCGATCAGCAATGAAACCGAGAAAGCGATAGTGGCAAGTGCATAAGGGGACGAAGCATCGGCTGCACTCCAGCCAAAATCATTGACGAGCGCTTTATTAAATACGCTCCAAGCATATAGGATGCCAAGACAAAGGTTGATACAAAAACCAGCTAGAAGAATACGTAGCGCTTTATCAATCTTGCTCATTAGTTGGGATACTCAAAGGTCAGTTCAGGAAAATGCCAACGGCATTAGTTAAAAATTAGTTTGCAATTATCAACACAAATCACAAAGCGCGCGGATTATAACCAATATCGGTGTGATTGGAATCACTTTTCACATTCGATTGAAGAAAATAATTGATAGTGGTTTAGTAGAAGCATGAACTATTTCTGTGGATGATGGAATAGGGCTGATTAGGCGAACAAAATTGACATTTCGGGAGAAAAAATGCCTCTCATTTGACCTGACAAGATTAAAACTTAACCCATTGAAATCAATTTGTTTATTTTACAAGCAAACAAACTGAAATTCTAAAAAAAGGCTTTTCTTTTCTTATAACTGTGGCAATATACACCCCGTAAGCAAGCCAGACCAAACAAAGCGTGCGTCGTATAATGGCTATTACCTCAGCCTTCCAAGCTGATGATGCGGGTTCGATTCCCGCCGCACGCTCCAAGCTTACTAAAATCCGTCAGAAGTTATCAAATAAAGCGCTTAGATGCGCTGTTTTTTTATCTTTATGTTTAATAAATTTTTTTCCTCTCATAACCGTTTACCATTTGCAAGAAAGCCTCCAGTTTATCTTTGACGTCTGTCTACCCAGTATCCAAATCTATCAAAGCCGGTTTCTGATAATATTAACCACAGAGTTGCGTTAATTTGTTTTGGCTGTTGTCGGAATACCATCAGGATAATTAAATGGGAAGGCTTCGAGAGGGACAGGACGAGAAAATAAATAGCCTTGGAAATCCAAACAACCGTAGCTAGCGAGAGCCAGTCTTTGTTCTTGTGTTTCGACGCCTTCAGCAATCACCGCTAAGTTCATGCTTTTCGCCAATGAGACAATCGTACGAGCAATATCCGCATCATGACTATTGGTGAGTAAATCACGCACAAAAGATTTATCAATTTTGAGTTGATCTAAAGGTAATCGTTTTAAGTAGTTGAGTGATGAGTAACCCGTTCCGAAATCATCGAGAGAAAAACTCACCCCATATTTTTTTAGTTGCGACATTTTTGTGATGGTATCTTCAAGATCTTCATGAAGCATACTTTCTGTGAGTTCCAGCTTGAGTCGATGAGGATTCGCTCTATAACGTTGCAACGCTTCTAGAACTTGCTGAACAAAACCAGTTTGATGGAATTGCTTGGCACTGATATTAATGGCGAGAACCAGCGAGTCAGTGAGCGGTGAGTTTTGCCATACAGCAAGGACTTGGCAAGCTTGATCTAATACCCACTCGCCTAAAGGAAGAATTAACCCGGTTTCTTCAGCAATAGGAATAAACTCTATTGGTGAAATTGTCCCCTGTTTAGGATGTTGCCAACGAATAAGGGCTTCAGCGCCAGTAAGTTGACCATCATGGGTGACTTGTGGTTGATAGTATAAAGTGAATTCATTACGAGTTAAGGCGTGGCGAATATCATTGGCCATGGCTGCATGCTCTAACACTTTGGCTTGCATTTCTGGATTAAAGAATCGATGTGTATTGCGACCCGCTCCTTTAGCCTGGTACATGGCTAAGTCGGCATGCTTAAGTAATTCATCAATCCCTTTGGTCTCACCGAGGAAAAGGGTAACGCCGATACTTAATGTGCTAAAATGTTCAATATTATCAATGTAATAAGGCTTAGATAATGTATCAAGAATCTTTCTGCACAATAAATCAGCACGTTTAGAGGCGATGTCTAAATCCGAATCCAGTTGTTCAAGAATGATCACAAACTCATCGCCACCGATTCGAGCAACGGTGTCCGTTCTACGTACACAGTCAAGTAATCGTTGACTGACTAAGGTTAAAAATTTATCGCCAGTATCATGGCCTCGAGTATCATTTAGAGTTTTAAAATCATCCAAGTCTAAATATAAAATTGCACCGTACTGGCCATTTCTTTGGCTATTTAGTCGAGCTGATTCTAAGCGCTCCATTAATAACTGACGGTTAGGTAATCCAGTTAATTGGTCATAGAAGGCGAGCTGTTTTATTTTGCTTTCTGCGGCTTTACGTTGAGTGATATCAATTAACGTGATCACATAATTAATGATTTCATCTTCATGATCACTGATGACGGCAGTGATCATTGTCCACTGTAGATACTCTTCTCCATTTTTACGTTTATTAAAGATTTCACCTTGCCATGAACCTTGTGTTTTTAATTGCAATTCAAGTTCATCGTAAAAGCTTTGATTATGACGACCCGAGCGAATGACTTTTATATGATGGCCTAGTACATCTTTTGGTTGGTAACCGGTAATATCAGTAAATGCTTGGTTCACTCTAAGAATGTGTTTTTTTTCATCGGTCACAACCATACCTTCGGCTGACTCAAATACCGTGGCGGCAATTTTTAGATTTTCCACCATATGCTGCATCGCATCTCCCACTTGATTGTATTCATATATTCCAGTAGGAGAAAATGATACTCTTAGTCCTTTTTGAATACCTTGAATATAGTCGGTCAATTGGCTTATCGCTCGGCTATGACTTAGATGTAAAAGCCAAGCGGCAAGAATCAGCAGCAGTAAAAAAACACCAGATAATAAAAAGAACGTTTGCCAATAATGTTCAGAGACAGAAGTAAATCTCTGCTTATCGATACCCATTTTTAAGTTTAAGGGATATGCTTTATTGTTAATGTTCAGGGTTGCATTTAATAGATATAGATTTTCATAAGCACGCATCTGTGATGAAGTTTTTTCTTCACTAGAATGTGCTGGAAGCGCGATACTTGGACTGTATTGAATCAGTCTTGCTTGCTGATAATGAATAGAAAGAGCATCTAAATCGGCCCGTTCAGCGAGAGTCTGAATAAAACTTCGGTTTTGACCAATCGCCAAACCAATAAACATATAGCCTCGTAATTGAATGCTTGCAGGGTCAAAAATTGGAGTCGCTTTCAGTAAGGCGGTTAAATTTGGACTATGCACTAATGCCCATTCACTTGTGTAATGTAGAGGAGAGCGTAATGAATTTAACATTGGTTCAATATTGTATAAAGGGAGTCCTGCATCCATTAAAACCTTGCCCGAGGAATCGGTTAAAAAGAAAATATCAAGGTTTGCTCCTAATGCTGAATCTTGAAACATATAGATCATATCTTCAGCAATGTTATTAAACTCAAAGTTCTCACCAGTTAATGAAGTGAACACTTGATTAGATGCAGTCGTGTGTAAATAAACCTCTAATAAATCTAGACGATTTTCTATTAAACTTTGTACGGTTCTTTGTCGCTGCGCTAAACTATTTTCAATTTCTGAATGCAAACTGATTTCTGCAGTACGTATTGAATAAAACATGGAAATAAGAAGGGTAAACAAGCTTAGAAAACCAAATAGCAAAGTAATTCGGGTAGTGAATTTGAGTTCCCACCTGTTTGTTTTGCTTTTTTTTCCTATTTCTGAGCTTGAAGGCATTAATGTGTCTCTCCGAAAATTTTATTATTTTATAATTCTAACTATTGCACTATTGCACTATTGCACTATTCATTGAGACTCTGCAATTAATTGTTTGTACTCTTTTACTTGGGCGTTGAATAATTCAATTAATGCGGATTCATTCATAAATATAACGGGCATTTTTATTGTCTCTTCTGTGACTTTTTTAAATCGTGCGTCTTGAGTCACTGATTGAAGCGCTTTGGCTAAAATATCGACTTGATAGTCAGGAGTATTGGCTGGAACGGTAATCACACGGATCGCATGCATACTTACGTCGTAACCGAGTTCTCTTAAGTTAGGTACTTGTGGATAATGGGCAAGCCTTTCATCCGCCAAACTGGCAAGGACCCGCATTAGTCCGGAGTCAGTATAAGCGCTATGTGTGCCGCCACTAAAGGCAAGGTCGGCATCCCCAGAAAGGATTAATGGAGCCATACCCGCTCCTCCGGTCGTTGGCATAATACGTAATGTAATGCCTTCACGCCGCATGATTCGATTGATCACGAATCGATCTTGAATGTTTTGCGACGCATAAACTAAGCCGGGGTTGGCTTTGGCATAAGTAATAAACTCGCTCCACGTAGCAAATGGAGTATTAGGACCAGTGACTAAAGCAATTTGATCAAGAGTAATACCAGCCACGTATCGAAAACTGGTTAACTGGTAAGAAGCCGGAGTTGCTAACGGTGCGAAGGTATAAGGCAGAGAAAGTCCAAATTGAAAGGTGTAGCCTTGATCGCGACTGTTTGCCAGCATGGCTGCCGCTGAAGCTCCTCCAGCACCAGGATGGTAAAGAATATTAACGGGTTGGCCGAGTTTTTCGGAAAGAACTTTCGCGAGGACTTGCCCTTGAATATCCGTACTGCCACCTTGATTAAAACCAATCAACATAGTCAGTGGCTGGGTAGGAAAGTTGGATTGAGCAAACGTTGGTACTGTTACTATCAATGTTAATAACAACAGTACTAGGTGAGCTAATTGTTTGGTTTGTCTCATTATCGTGCCACCTATTTTGTTGAATTATTCTAAGTTTAGGAGCGGTTTATGGTTCTGTCTATGGCAAGCGATCATGATAAATTATCAATGGTTAACGATGATGGTTTATTTGCCCATATTGAGTATCGACGCGGTCGGTGATGATTTACTTTACGATGACGGGAGGGGATGGCCAATACATTTTCCAGTATCCCCAAACAACCCAAGCGACGAGTCCTGTAGCGACAAGAAGTTCAAATAAACCAAACAGATGTAGCCAGTACCAGTGTGGGTAAAATTCTGAAAAATAATCGGTTAAACGATGCATCGCGATAGCGCTGATCACCGAAGGAAAAGTAAGCGCAGCAATTGAAGGTTGAAAGGCTAAACGCAATAGTCTGAAATAACAAAGATAAATTAATAGCGTCATGGTGATGGCAATACCCGCTAAAGCACCAGTGAGGATCGGATCCGGGGTAGCAAAATTGACCAGATAGGTGGCGAGAGTAAGGTTAATCGGCGCAGCCATGATCGCTAAGGTTGGACGTGCCCGTCTGGGCAGCATGCCTTCAAAGACTAAGCGATAGAGTACCACTGGTAACATCACAAAATAGATAGCAACACAGACACTAACCAGCGTTTCAGAAAAAACAGTATGGCCAAATTGTGTCCCAGCAAGAGAACTGCTAATCAGACCGACTGGGTAGAGAAACCAACTGGGAACAATATTGGAGATTTTAAAATTCAGGAGCTGAAAGCGAAAAAACAGGACCATCATGGTCATGTGCAACAGTAGGGCTAGAGCCCATATTGGATAAGCAATACTTGGAGAAATAACCGCTAAATAATCACATAAAATTAATAGTGCCATACTCATTGGAGCCATTAAACTGCCGTGTAGAGGATGACGGAGATCATTAATAAATGAAGAATAACTAGTGAGATATTTACCTAAAACGGGCAGTAATAATAAACTACCAAACAGCGCAAAGTAGGGATGGAAAAGAGCTCCCCAGGTTGGTGAGTAGAGTGTCCAAGCTTGACCTAAACCAATAATGCCCAATGCCAAGGCTGCTTGTGAAGCGGGTACGCTTTGTACATGCAGTAATTTTTTCCAGTGCAATGTTCACTCCATTGAGACACATAACGAGCCATAAAAACAGCGGCGATTCTAGCAAGTTATGTCTAACATGGGTAATCAATCACTAGATGATTATCACAAAATGATCACATTTATAGCTAATGACCATTGGGTAACTCTTGTTGGCGCAGTTTCTCTTTTTTGATGGTTCTGTGCAGCAGCTGGCTGTAAATAGGTTTGCCGCCTAAAAGCTGAGCAAAAATGACTGCGCCGAGACTGGTAATGATTAATGGTAAGATTAAATAGTAATTATTAGTCATTTCTATCACCAATAAAATACCAGTGATCGGTGCTCTAACCGTGGCAGCAAATAGTGCTCCCATGCCGGCGATCGCAAACATGCCTGGTTCGATATTGAGCTCTGGAAACCAGCTTTGAACAATTAAACCAAAGGCGTAGCCAAACAATGTCCCTAATGCCAACATGGGAGCAAAAATGCCACCGGGAGCACCAGAACCGAAGCAGAGTAGAGTCGTAACAATCCTTCCTAAAAACAATAACAGTAATATACCGGTCGTATACTCTCCCATCGCTACTGAGGGGATTAAGCCAATACCTCCACCGGTAAGTTCAGGGATGTAGAGCAGAGTTAAACCAAAGCATCCTCCAAGTAGTGAGCCAGTAAGAAGGTAACGATGACGGAGGTTATGGTGAATGCGAACAAAGAGGTCTTGACTCAAGGTGATCAGTTTATTGAAGAGCACGCCGAAAGCACCGAATAATATGCCAAGTAATAGGAAAAACAGTAGGGATCTCAATTCTGGGGCCGAATATTGTGGCAAAGTAATCACCGCTTGTTGGCCATTAATGACTCGGTACACAATATTGGCTGACACGGCTGCAATGATCACACTTCGTACAGAAATAAAGCTGTAGCGAAATTGTGGACGCATCTCTTCCAATACGAACATAATGCCCGCAAGAGGCGCATTAAACGCGGCGGCAAGACCACCAGCAGCCCCAGCAGCAAGCAAAGAGTGTCGAGTATCATCGTTTTTTACTCGAAAAACATCAGATACCATTCGACCCACGGCACCGCCCATTTGTACGGTTGGACCTTCTCTTCCCAAAACCATACCTGAGCCAAGTGCGCCCATACCGCCGATAAATTTAACCGGTAAAACGCGCCACCAGCGAACTGGACGAATGTTATCCATTGCTCCTTCAATTTCTGGTATACCAGAGCCTGCGGCTTCAGGAGCGAATCGATGAACGAGGTAGTAGCCGATTAAGGCTAGTCCAGCGCTGATCAAAAAAGCGGCTAGCCAAAGAGGAACCAGTGAAGTAATCGAACCCACTAACCATTCGGTGCGTGACTCAGAGACGAAATGGACGGCAAGTTCGAAATACGTTGCGATCAGTCCGGCGAGTATCCCGACGATCATAGATAGAAATAGGATCGATAATGAAAGCTTATCGTTGGCAAGAAATTGGCTAAAGCTGTCTTTAGGTATTTTATTGAACAATCGATGAGAGAATTTCTCGCGGACAAGCATGTACACAACAGCCTTATAGAGGTAACAAAATGTAAATTATACTTAGCCAATCCTTTAACTGTAGTTTTAAAAATGAAATATTGAATTGGAAAAATAGCTATTGTATCGCCATTAATGATGATTTTTGAACAGGATCGCAAAGTCATATTTCAACCGAAAAAAAGACGATAAAAAAATGGTGTTTTTCTGAAAATGAGCGATATTTAAGGCGTAAGGCAAACAGAGTATTTCAACAGGAGGAAACGCAAGCCTTACCTACAATTTGGATGGATTAAACCTACAATTCAAATAGCCTCGATTATGATCAGGTTGCAACTATAGCCTTCCTGATTCGCACAACTCACGATTGAGTTCCGAGGATTAAGGCGCGCTCATACAGTGCGCCTTTTGCTGTTTAGGCGCTTCTCCTCAGCTCGTTTCAGTCTACACCTCTTTGTTTTTTGTATATACTCCGCGAAAAGGAGTACCACGATGACAAAAAAAGTACCGACCAATATTATTACTGGCTTTCTTGGCGTGGGTAAAACGACCACGATTTTAAACTTATTGAAGCATAAACCGGCGGATGAAAAGTGGGCGGTGCTGGTTAATGAGTTTGGTGAGATAGGTATTGATGGCGCGATAATGTCCGAACAAGGGGCATTAATTAAAGAAGTCCCGGGTGGGTGTATGTGCTGTACGGCGGGTGTACCGATGTCTGTGGGGATTAACACCCTGTTAAGGCAGAAGCCCGATCGTTTATTGATCGAACCGACAGGCTTAGGGCACCCCAAGCAAGTTATCGCCACTTTAACCTCTGCCCAATATCAGCCTTATGTTGACCTCAAAGCGACCATTGCACTGGTTGACCCTCGTCATTTAAGTAATGATAAATATTTGATGAATCAAAACTTTAATGATCAATTAGCCAGTGCTGATGTGATTGTTGCCAATAAAGTTGACCAAGCAACGCCAACAGATGTTGAGATGTTCCAGACTTGGTTCGCCAGACAGCAACCAGCGAAAGCGGCTTATCAGTTAGTCAGTCAGGGCAATTTATCGCTCTCGATGCTTGATATGGAGCGTAGTGCGGAAAGTGCATCAAGCCATATCGAAGCTCATCACCATCATCATGCCCAATTAGAGCCACAGTTTGCTTTAGCCCCGGGACAAGCATTTCTACGTAAAGAAAATCGTGGTCAAGGCTACTACAGTTGTGGCTGGTTATTTGGTGCAGAATATCAGTTTGATTTTGATGAGCTGTTTTCGATGCTTAGCGCCTTAACCGCTGAACGGGTCAAAGGGGTTTTGAACACGACCAAAGGCTGTTATGCCTTTAATGCCAATAACGGGGTGTTATCGGTTAACGAGTTAACCCTACAAGGCTTTGAATCTCGTTTAGAAGTCATTGATTCACAATTGATGCCATGGGATCAGTTGGAGTCAATTTTATTGACCTTAGCCAACATCAAATGATGATTGATTCAGAAAGATAAGAAGGCCGTTTCTCAGCCTTCTTATCTTCTCTCTAGAGTAGTGAGTTTCAGCGTCATTCGCTTTGATGAACAGGCTTATCCGATAACACTTTACCATCCTTAATAGTAATGATCCGCCGAGTGCGCTGCGCCAGTGCCACATCATGAGTGACAATAATTAATGTTCGACCTGCTTGATGAAGCTGATTGAATAGCGTTTCGATCTCAGCACCCGATTTGGAATCCAGTGCCCCCGTGGGTTCATCGGCCAAAATGATTTGCGGATCATTGACCAACGCACGGGCAATGGCCACTCGCTGCTTTTGACCACCAGAGAGTTGATTCGGCTTATGATAACGACGATCGCCGAGGCCAACGCTGTCTAATAAATGCTCGGCACGCTGACGCCTCTCTTTTAGCGTTGTGCCGCTATACACCAGTGGCAGGGCGACATTATCAATCGCATTCGCATAATCAAGTAAATTAAAACTTTGAAAAACAAAACCAATTTTTTGATTTCTTATCTTGGCTAACTGGTGATTGGTTAACGATGATACCCGTTTATCTTCCAGTATATAGTCACCGCTGGTTGGTGTATCTAAACAGCCGAGAACATTCATCAGGGTTGATTTTCCTGAACCTGATGGACCAAGAATAGCAAGGTATTCGCCTTTATCGATATTCAGTGAGACATTATCCAGCGCTTTGACTTGTTCTTCACCACTTCGGTAATGTTTACAGATATTGGCGAGTTGCACGAGAGGAGATTGATCATTCACTTTGTAATGCCTCTAATGGAGTGATGTTTGCTGCGCGATTAGCGGGAAACCAAGCCGCAACGACGCCGATGATGACTAATGCCGTCATCACCAAAAATAGAATGGGCCACGACAGCTCTGGCTGGGGTTTTCCCAACTGTTCATAAAGAAAGTTACCTTGTAGTGGCAGGTGTTGGACTAAGCGTATAAGGCCGTAGGTGAAACTCAGTCCGACGATACCGCCCATCCCCATGGTTAGTATGGATTGAACTAAGTAATGAAGACGAATGTTGGCGCTGGTGGCGCCAACCGCCATTTTCACGCCAATATCTCGTGTAGCGCGTTTGACGGTCGCATACATCACATTGGCGATGCCAATGCCCGCGACACTCAGAGTAACAAGACCAATCACACCTAAAAAACTTTGCAGACCGAGTAAAAAGCGTTGCATACTTTTTTGTCTGAGTAGCATATCTTGGCTTTGAATTAACTGCTCATCACTCGGATCGGCAGAATATTTTCTGGCTAACACTTGTTTGATCACTTGAGCTAACTGTTCACGATCCGCTTGCGCAATGGGCTTGACGTTAATTGCGGCAATCGGTTGGTTGGGATGAAAACGTTGCCAAGTGCTCAAAGGGACAAACAATGCATAATCAATTGGTAGGCCTTGTTCTATCAGTGAAGCGTTGGATTTTATTACACCAATCACGGTAAAATCTTCATCACCGACTTTAACGATTTTGCCGACTGGATTAATGGTTAACACGGGCGACTGCAAAAAATCCTCGTCGCTCTCTTGATTGAATAGCTGGCTTGCAGTGGTATAACCCAGCACGATGACTTTACGTTGTTGCTGATTATCTAATTGATTAAACCAGCGTCCCCCGGGTATCATTTCTATTCCTGTCAGTTGAGCATAATCAGGACTAACCGCATACGGGGTTTGCCAACTGCTATTTTCCTGATAACGGACGGTTTTATCCCACACGGCGCTAATCTCAGCCTGTTGCACGCTCGGTAATGCACGAACCACATCGACATCTTGCGCTTGTAAGGATAAAGCTTGCCCAGTAAAGAAACGACCACTGTTGATACTGGCGTAGCCTGGTGTGATATAAATCAGTTGACCATTGCCGCTTTGCGAAGCACGGCTTAAGCCTTGTCTTAAGCCTTCACCGCTCGCTAACATCATACTGATGCACAGCGTACCCCAAGCAACAGCAAGAACGGTTAATAAAAGACGCTGTTTTTCTGCCAGCATTTCCTGAATAATTTGTCTGATTGGCAGCATGCTATCCTCTCGCACTTAAAGCTAAAACTGGCGTTAAATGTGCAGCACGGCGAGCTGGAAAATAAGCGGCACATAACGCTAGACAGGCGGTGATAAGGAGCGATCCAACGATCGAAGCACTGGTGATGATCGGCGTACCCAACCAGTCAGGTAAACCAAGCTGATTCAGCGTGGCAATGGCCAAATACGAGAGCCCAACACCTATCGCGCAGCCGAGGGTAACCAATAACGTGCCTTCGAGTATAAATTGCCAGAGGATAATTTTTGGTGTCGCGCCAACGGCCAGTCGCACGCCAATCTCTCGCGTTCGCTCGGTTACCGACAAAAACATAATATTGGCAACCCCCAAAGCGCCGACAGCGAGGGTCATCATCCCGCTGGCACCTAAAAACAGCTGAATACCGCGAAACAGGGCATTAATAAACTGAGCACCACTGCTGAAGTCTGGCAAATAAACCGCTTCGCTGTCGGTTGGGTCATAATGCTGTTGCTTGGCAAAAAACGTTTGTATGGCATGACGTAAAGCTACGCCGGGAATATCCGCTTTGGGTTTTACTAACAAAGAATAGGGGTTACTTTGCCATAAATCAGTAAAGGTGGTGCTGGGAATCATTAGTTGATTGCTCTCATTATTTAACGACACTCCACCTTCTTTTTGCTCAGTGATACCAATAATAAAAAAGGGTATGCCATTCACCTTAACGCTATCGCCTAGCGCCAATTGACCGACTTGGGCTAATTGCCAACCGATGATCGCTACTCTCGCATGATTGAATACATCATTAGGGGTTATCGCACGTGAAGCTGGACGTAAGGTTAGGCTTTGTAAAGCAAAATAATGCTGATCAACTCCAGCGACATAACCTGGTAGTGAGCGTCCTTGAGCGTTGGTAACCGTAGCATCCCATTTTCCGTACATCACCGAAAGTTGTTCTATCGCTGGTTGTTTGGCTAAGGCATGCATTTGCTCCTTAGAGATCCGGATCGGTCGTTTGGCTGGAAGCCCTTGCCATGGCTTAGCGGTTTGACCGGGAAAAGCCATCTGAGTATCACTCATCAGTAACGCAAAGGATTGAGTATTCACTCGATAAAAACCTTCACCTAAAGCGACCAAAACCAGTACCGACAGCATTCCCCAGACAATGGCAATAATGGCTAATGTGCTGCGTAAGCGGTGAGCCAATAAGGTTTGGGTAACTTGCAGAAATAGAGTGTTCATTACTGCAGCACTCGTGCGATTAACGCGATATTCTCATCATCCAATTTGCCCACTGTTTTTAGTAAAGCAATACGATGATACCAGTAGTCGTACAGACGGGTTTGTAAGGTATGTTTGCTATTAAACAGCGCATTATGAGCGGTGATCACCTCAGAGGCTTCTGTCATGCCAGCGTTATAGACCGCTTGTTTACTTTCCAGCGCGGTTTGTCGCGCCAGCACTTGTTGCTGGGCAATTTCAATCCGTTGCCATTCCAATTGCAGTTGATGAAAGCGAGTTTGAATTTCTTGTTGAATGTCAATCTCGACTTTTCTCACTGCTTGCTTGTTGTTTAAGATAGTGAGTTGAGCGCGATCCACACTAGAACGTGTCGCTCCATTTAAATCGATAGGCACGCTGAGCGTCAGCCCTGCATTCAAATCACCATCACGACCTTGATCAGTACTTTGATAGGACACGCTACCTGATAGCGTCGGGTAATATTTGGCTTTAGCGGCGTCATGTGCAAATTGAGCCGCAGTTAACTCTTGTATGCTGGCTAACAAGGTCGGACTGTTGTCTTTGGCAAGCTTAATCCATTGTTGTTCAGTCGCAAAAGGTAAAGTGGGCTGCTCTGATACCTGCGTATTGATTTCATGGATTTTATCAACTGGCTGATTAATGAGTGCTGTTAACGCATATTGTTTGCTAGCAAGATCCGATTGTGCGGCGAGTAAAGCTGCTTGCTCATCAACATGGTTAGCGCGCATATCTTCTAACTCTGTGGCGCGAATTTTACCGGCCAGATAGCGTTGCTCGGTTACATGTAGTAACTGTGCGCCTTCTCGCCATTTCTCTTGAGCAAGAGTGAGATCACCTTGGGCGCTGGCCAATTCAAGATAAGCGGTTAGTAAACGTGCGGCCAGGTTATTGTATTCCGCTTTTGCCCGCAGTTGCGCAGCAACATAGTGAGCTTGAGACTGATCAAGCGCAGACCAAGCAGAGCTATCCCAAAGGGTTTGACTCAATGTGGCGCCATAACCCCTTTGGTTGTCACCATCTTGGTTCCAACTGGTTTGCGCCGTGATATTCAGCGATGGGCGTAATACGCTAGTGGCAGTGGCAACGTCAGTTTGACTAATTTGTGATTGGATTTGCGCCTGCATGTAGGTTGGATCAGCGGTTTTTGCCGCTTGCCAAGCTTGTTCTAACGTAATAGCAAAAGCGGGCTGACTGATCGCAAGCGCTAATAATCCATAACGGGTAAAATTGATCAAGGCATTAGTTGGCATAAGAATGACCCAGCATACTGTTATCAACAATCGTTTGTTGGTTTTCAAGCCCAGAGATAATTTGCACATTGATGCCATCGGATAACCCTAATGTTACCGGCTGTGCAGTGAATCCATGTTCTGAATCATCAGCAATTAACACTTCGGCTTGGTTACCTTGAAAGCGTAATGCGCGCTCCGGTACCGTCACCACATTCTCTACTTTTTCTAAGATGATATGAGCGGTGGCTGAAAAGCCGGAGCGAAGGGTGATATCCTCTGGAAAGTTGAGCTGGCTAATTTCGACTTCAAAGCCATTATCAAACCCCGTGTTATTGCTCGAACTGGTGTTATTGAGTTTTTCAGATTGCACAGCGACTTTGCTTAACACGCCCTCGATATTTAGGGTTGGAAAGGGGGCGAGTATCACAGTGACAGGCATGCCAACCGCGAGTTGTGCCGCATCGTGTTCACTGACGCTGCCTTTAAAAATCATATTCTTCATATCTGCAATCGACATCAGTTCGGTCGCGGCTTGGCTAGAGGCCGTAGAGATGATCGGCTCACCCACCTCTACTTTTAAATTTAAAATAGTGCCATCGATCGGAGCGGTAAGGGTTGAGGTTAATTTAGCATCACCAATTGAGGCCTCGCCGCTACGGATTAATTCTAAGTTTTGGCGTTTTTGTACCACATCGGCCAATTTTGATTTCAAATCGGCTTGAGCTTGAATGTAGTCGCCGTAGTTTTTAGGAATAATATTCTGTTTAACCAGACGTTCTAAATTGGTAACGTTTTGTTTTGCTGACTCTAAACTGGCTTCACTTTGCATTAACATCGTGGTTGCTTCGGTCAGTGCCTGCGGAGTTGGGTTAGGGGTGATTTTAATTAATGGTGTTCCCGCATTCACATGCGCACCAACATGGTGGAATATCTCACCAACAATACCTTCAATTTGCGATTTAATTGATACTGAGTGAGCCGGAACGATTTGTCCCACAGCGATGGCTTGTTTTTCAATTTGGCCTAATTGTGCCGTTAAGGTCGGTAGTGATGCTTTGGGTTTTGATAAATGAGCGCTACCCCAGTAACCGCCAGCCATTAATACAATGGCGACTGCAATCCAGCGTTTGTTCATGTTAGGTTCCGTGAATGATATAAGAGCATGAATGTATGATGATGAATTGGTGATTAGGTTCCGCAGATAATTATTGGGCGGTTGTTTATCAAAGAGAGGTGTTCATCTCAGATATTCGATAGCCTACTAATCATGAGTGGATTTGTCACTCAGTGGTGTGTCTTGGAATGTACGTTTATGTATTGTGTACACAGGATGTTGAGAGTCGAAGTGTTGATGTATAAGAGGCAAGAACAAAAAAGTCACAACTTTAAGTGACGTTGTGACTTTTTAATGCAAGAAGTTCTGAAGTGTAGTTGTTAGCGCTTATTACGTAGATAACGTTTACGGCGTTCTTCTTTAATTTTCGCTTTTTCTTCCGTTTTACGGATTTCTTCTTGTTCGACTTCGATTAACTCATTAGGGATCATGTCTGGGCGTTCTAACGTAATTTTACCCAGTACCCCTTGGCGAAGTTCATGCAAGAGAATTTCCGATGCTTTATGCAAATCTACTCGCCCACCAGCGCGAAGAGCACCACGCTTTTGGCCAATGGCTTCCATCCATTCCACATCCGATTCAGGTGTGCCATCAACGTGATAGCGTGCAATAAGATTATCGGCATAATGTTTGGCAAGATACTCGACAGTATAAAAAGCCACATCCTCATATTCCATCGCGGTATCTTTAATCGCGCCAGTCGCAGCAAGACGAAATCCACTGTGAGGGTTTTCAACTTTAGGCCACAAAATACCAGGCGTATCAGACAGCACGACACCATTTTGTAAATTGATCCGTTGTTGACGACGTGTCACCGCCGGCTGGTTACCGGTTTGGGCTATCGCTCGACCAGCTAAGGTATTAATGATGGTCGATTTACCAACGTTGGGGATACCCATGATCATAGTGCGAACATTTTTGCCCACCTCTTCACGATGAGGGACCATCTTACGGCACAATTCTAAAATCCGATGGACTTCTTGAGGATTAGCGGTGGTGATGGCCATTGCTTTCACCCCTTGCTCTTGCTCTAAATGAGCAATCCACAACTCGGTCATTTCAGGATCGGCTAAATCACGCTTATTGAGTACTTTAATACAAGGTTTATCGCCGCGGAGCTGAGAAATCAGTGGGTTTTCACTACTGTAAGGAATACGCGCATCGAGCACCTCGATAATTACATCAATTTGCGGAATTGCTTCTTCAATCTCTTTACGAGCCTTGTGCATGTGGCCCGGAAACCATTGAATTTTATTGTTAACCATTTGAGTTTGTAGCCTTTCGTTTTTTGGTTTTAGCTGGTGAGGTATCAGGTGGGCATCAAAACAATCGATGAGTTTGATTGGATCGCCATACCAAACTAACCATAATTACAGCAGCTCTTATGTTGAGTATTTTAGCATTTTTATCATAGCGCGGGAATCTACATATGATGAGGTTTGTGTTTAGTTCGTTAGCGAAGATGAAAAGTGAAGCAATTAATAGGTTGTGAATAATGAAAAAGTTTACAGGAAAATGAGAATGATGAATCGATAAGCATCGAGCCCAACGAGAGCGTTGAGCTCAATGGCAAAGGATTAAGGGAGCTGAGCAACAAAGGTGCCTTTAGGGGTAACTGGCAAATATTTTTGATAGAAATCCAGATAGGCTTGCTCGGGGTTGAGATCAGTAAAGACATCAGGGTAGAGCGCCTTGGCATAAAACTGAATCATTGCGCCATCCATAATGGTTCGACATGCGCCATGATAGGCGGCATACATCCGGTTATTTTTTACTGCATTAATGGAAGACCAACCCAGCCGCTGTTTAAAGCCCGCTAGCCGTTGTTTTGCCGTTTCTTCGGCGACGTCTTGCCCTATGAGCATTGCATTGCTGGCGGTGCCGGATTCATACCCTGTAATAACAATCACATCGGGGTTGCTGGCAATAATTTGTTCAGGGTTAAGTTTTCCCCACCATTCGACATAAGGGGCTGAAATATTATCGCCACCCGCCATGGTTGAGATAGCTCCCCACATATTTTTACCAAAGGTGTAGCCCACTTCATTTACACCGCTTGCACCATATTCGGTATAGATTTTTGGTTGAGGTTTATTTGCCGCAGCCAGTCGTTGAGTTATCTTCTCGACACTTTCCTGATATTCATTCGCAATGGCTTCAGCCCGTTTTTCTTGCCCCGTGATGGTGCCAATCAGTTGGGTGCTTTTTACATGCCGTTCTACCGTTTGAGCATTATAATCGACAACCACAATAGGAATCCCCATTGCTTCAAGGCGAGAGACTTCTGTGCTCAAGGCTTTATATTGCCAATCGGCTAATAGGATAAGGTCAGGGTTTAGGCTGATCACTTTTTCTATCGAAAATGAATTGGTATCTACTCGGCCAATTTCAGGGATATCATCCAGTGAGGGACGATGGTTAACATACATCTCCCAGTTGGCTGGTCGAGCTTGCCAGATGTATTTTGACATACCAACGACGTTGTCATAGGCCGCTTCTGTACCAATAGCCATATAGTCTTCAGGGTAAAACCCAACAATAACGCGTTGAGCGGGAGCGTTAAAGGTAACTTGCCTTTCTAATACATCAGTAACGGTAGTCACTGCTGAGAGAGCTGTGGTGCTAAAAGCCATTGCAGCCATGATCAGGAATTTTTTGTACATACGATGAACTCTTTATTTGCTATTAAATGCATATTTGGCGTTTGAATGCGCCGTACCATTGACATGATTATAAGAATAAACTAAATAATTATGCAAATAGTTATTATTTAGATACTCAATATGTGGTAATTATTATTTATTGAATGGTAGTATTAGCGGCCAAGGCCGCATAATGCGCGCTGATTCAATGCTGGTACGAGTCACGCATATACAGGCGTGTTCGAGAAAATAAGAATGAAAAGAAAGACTTTGCTCACCTCTTTTACCATTATCTCAGCATCAGGTTTGATCACTGCAAAACTAAAAGTGCTCGAGGGTGTTGTCAGGTTGCCATTGAATTTCTTCTCAACGAGTTGTTTTGGCTACGAAAAACTGGATTAATAAAAAATGATCTCTGATACATTACAAGATGCTGTTATGACACAGCGAGAAAGTGAACGTCGCCGTAGTTGGATGTTATTTGGCTTCGGCTTATTGCTGATTGCTTCCTTTATTCTAGATATTATGACCGGTCCCTCGATGATCGATGTGACCTCGGTACTGCATGCATTATTGGAATGGATCGGGCTTCCTTTTCAGGTTGATGCTTCGACACAAGTGATTGTAAAAAATTTACGATTGCCTATTGCATTAATGGCTATCTTCGTAGGTGGATCGCTTGGGGTCGGCGGTGCAGAAATGCAAACGTTGTTGAATAATTCAATGGCGAGTCCTTATACGTTGGGAATGGCTGCCGCGGCTGGATTTGGTGCCGCTTTAGTGCTTTATGTTGGTTCGCTAGGCATAGAGAGCCATTTTGCGGTTCCCTTGGGTGCTTTTGTGTGTTGTATGCTTTCTGCTTGTTTTCTCTTTGCTCTTGCTTCTGTACGTCATATTGGGTCTGGGCAATTGATTTTAGCAGGCATAGCTTTGCTGTTTTTATTTCAATCTTTACTTTCATTAGTGCAGTTCATCTCTTCACCGGAGCTAAGCCAGCAAATTTTGTTTTGGTTGTTTGGCAGCTTATCGAAAGCAACGTGGAATAACTTGATGATCACCGCTGTCGTGGTCAGTTTGAGTGTTGTACTGTTACTAAAAGATGCTTGGAAGTTAACTGCACTGCGTTTAGGGGAAGAGCGGGCAAAAAGCCTCGGGGTGAATATTGTTAGGCTCAGGTTAAAAACATTATTTCTCGTTGCACTGATGACGGCAACGGTGACCAGTTTCGTCGGTATTATTGGGTTTATTGGTATTGTCGCTCCCAATATCGCTAAGATTTTGGTCGGTGAGGATCAACGTTTCTTTCTTCCCTTATCCTTTTTAATTGGCGCATTTTTACTCTCTACCGCCTCTGTATTATCGAAAGTAATTGTTCCAGGAGCACTTTTCCCAATTGGTATTGTTACTGCCATTGTTGGAGTGCCCTTTTTCTTTTGGCTCATTATTGGCAAGGCGCGTTAATATGTTACAGGTTAACAATCTTCATGTTCGATTTGGTGATTTAGTCTTGGCGGATGGGGTCAGTTTTTCATTGCAACCGGGTCAAGTAACGGCAATTCTTGGTCCTAACGGTACAGGAAAAAGTACCTTACTCAAAACCTTGTTTGGTGATATACGATGGCAAGAAGGTGAGATCCGTTTTCATCAACAGATACTCAATAAGCACCATCTTGCGCAATGGCGTCAACAGTTTGGTTACATGCCACAAGATATTCATCTTGATGTCAACTTGTCGGTGATTGAAGTGATATTGCTTGGGCGTTTGGATGCCTTGAGTATGCGCATTGATGATAGGATGTTGAATGATGGCTTGTCGATCCTCTCTCGTTTAGGTTTACGTCATTTGGCGCATCGAGATGTCAGAACCTTAAGTGGAGGGCAGTGCCAGATGATCTTGTTTGCTCAAGCATTGATGCGTAATCCTTCCATCTTAATGCTGGATGAACCTGTCAGTGCGCTCGATTTACACCATCAACATGTGTTGCTTGAGCATTTGGTTGAGCAAACTCGTCAGCATCAATACACTACGATTATGGTGTTGCATGATCTTAATCTTGCCGCGCAATATGCAGATAATCTTTTGGTGATGAAACAAGGGCAGTTGTTAGCCCAAGGGAAACCGCAAGATCTCTTGACTTCCGAATTGATATATCAACTGTATCAGGTGGATGCAGATGTACTGGTCGATGATAAAGGGGTTCCTTTTGTTCGTACTCGACGTTCGGCATAGAAAGTTTTGATCTTCTGGGATTGTTGTGAGAATAAACCTTGGCTCGTATTTGAATTATGTTGTTTGAATAAATTTACTGTAGGTACTGACTCGGCCGTTGATGTACTCAATACCGCAGTGAATGCTGTGTTCGTTATTGCCAACAATCTGATATTCGACAATAAATTCACCGCTGATCACTTTGATAAATAACAAACCGTCGATGACTTTCCATAATCCTTGCAGTGTTTTTTCAGCAAACAGATCTCGCTCGACCAACGTGCCATTCGGCTTTAAATGCAAGGCAGAAGAAAAACCGTCTACATTCACTTTTACCCAAGTATGCTGGTGGGCCTCAAAGCTTAATATTTTGCGTCGACATTTGACCCACTCTATCAGCGCTTGTTCTTGGGTTGGCGTCAGTGTGGGGAGCGCTTCCATTTCTAAAAGGGTGTGATGCTTTTCATACCAGAAGAGTTGTAAGTGAAGTAATTTCATTGGTTCTCAGAGTGTTATGCATCGGGGCGTTATCAAGAGGCAACTCTGCGCGATTGTGTTGGCGATGTCAATATTTGCCAAGAAAAGAGACCGCGCTGACGGGGGAGCGGGCGCGGCCATATCCAAGTTCAGGATAAATAATGCATAAAAGATGCATCGGAGCACGATTTATCGATTGAATAAACGAGCTATAGGTTAAATAAACGAGGTAAATCTGCGGCGTCACACGCTTGGTTTAATCGCTGTTGAGCGGTACGAATGTCGCGCTGCCAATATTCATTTTGTGCCCACATCTCAATCACCATCGGCACAACGCAGTGTGTCTTTTTCAAGGTTTGGAAAATGGCGTCGAAATTAACCTCTCCTTGTCCAATCACTAAATCTCGAAACTGCCCAGCGTAGTTTGAGGTGACACAATAGGTATCTTTAAGATGAATCTGCGTGATGTGTGGCATACCAAGTGCCAATTCAGTACACACATCATAGTTCCAACCGGAAATGTTGCCTACATCTGGATACGCCATAAAATAGGGGGAGGGTACTTCCCGTTTTAGAATTTCGAACTTGCTCAGTGAATTAAGATAGCGGGTATCCATGATCTCCACCGCCAGCATCACGCCAGCACGCTCGGCCAGTTTGGCGGCAAGCTGCATGCCTTCAATGAAGCGTTGATGAGTTTCTTCATTAGCGGGTTCGTAATAGACATCATAGCCTGCGAGTTGAATGGTACGAATACCCAGTTTGTAAGCTAAGGTAATCGCTTTCTCCAT
The DNA here is from genome assembly GCF_013048705.1 of Vibrio sp. A11. Taxonomy (NCBI): domain Bacteria; kingdom Pseudomonadati; phylum Pseudomonadota; class Gammaproteobacteria; order Vibrionales; family Vibrionaceae; genus Vibrio; species Vibrio sp. A11. Next base: position 156,370 of record NZ_VHSI01000005.1, read on the forward strand.
GTGCAAAATAGCTTGCTCTCTAATGGCGGGGTCTGACGAGCCAAAAGGAAACTTACGGTGCGCACTTAAGCACATCGATTGCAGCGGGATTTGGTATTGCTCACACCATCTTCGTAGCTGATAGATGGTTGCATCATCCCAGTCTAAGCGTTGACGACGTTGATCCGACTCATCGACGGATATCTCTAAAAAATCAAACCCCAGCTCTTTCGTTGTGGCGAGCTTTTCTTCCCAACTGAAATGATTGGGGAGCGCTTTTTCATACAACCCGATACGTTGGCGTGGTAAATGCTGATACATACGGCCTCCTAGCACCAAAAACGATCGATTTGACGGCGCAGTGCTTCGGCAGTGACGCGACCTTTTTCACCGACCAATGCACGCCCTGCAATGAAGGTTTTGGCCTTAATACCTTCAAATAAATAGAGATCTTCTGGCACGATGCCACCTGTGATGGAAAGCTCAAGCCCCATGTCGGATAGGGTTCGCATCTTCTCAACATCTTCGCTTGTCCAACCAATACCGGCCAGTTCGGCATCTCTTGAACGGTGATAAATGGCTTGGGTGATGCCAAGGTCAATCCATGCTTGTGCATCAGCAAAGGTCCAGTTACCGTAAATTTCGATTTGGATTTCGCCATCCAGTTCATCGGCGACTTTCTTACACGCACTGATGGTAGCGATATGTGCTGCGGCAGAAACGGTGATCCAATCCGCGCCAGCTTCAAATGCCATCCGCGCCAAAATAGCGCCGCCATCGGTGGTTTTCATATCGCACACTAGAATATGGTCAGGGTGATTATGGCGTAACGTTTTGACGGCCTTCATGCCTTCAGCAAAGGCGAGGATGGTGCCCACTTCGATGACATCCACAAAACTTGCTACGTTTTTTGCCACTTCGATGGCAGAAATAAGGTCAGTTTGGTCGAGTGCGATTTGGATCATTGGTTTAGTCATGAGAGTTATCCTTGAATTTTGTCACGGATCAAACGGGCGAGCCCGTCGTGATTGTTATCGGTTGTACAAATCAGATTGGCGTGGGACTTCACCGTATCGTCGGCATTGAGCATTGCCACCCCGAGCCCTGCGTAGTCGAGCATTGAAATATCATTATGGTTATCACCGACGGCCAGCACGTGATTGGCGTGGTAGCCGAGCGATTGCACATATTCAGCCAAGCGCTGACCTTTACTGTTGCCTTTGGCGGTAAAGTCGACGCGATTCGACCATGAACGCTCGCCATTGAATGTCTCTAGTACCCAAGCTTGTTGAGCAAGGCGTTCAACGGAACTCGGTAGCCCTTCAACCACAAATTTCCAAATAAACGTTTCTTGCTCGACGCGGTGACGAAACGAGTCAATTTTTTCGATTTTAGGTTGTGCTGCCGGTGGGTACTGGCTGGCCCACTTTTCTAACGCTTGCATGTAGGCGATTGGGCTATGCTTGGAATAGGTCATCGCGTCGGTCACATACATCACCAGTTTCATTTGAAACTCTTTAGCCAGTGCAAGAAAGGTCAATGCATCGTGCTTGGCAATCGCATTGTGCTTGAGCACTTTTTCATTTTGGTAGTCATACACATAGGTGCCGTTACAGCAGATGATGGGGGTTGTGAGCCCCAATTCTTGATAATAGGGTTTCGCTGCCGTGTGGTGACGGCCAGTCACAATCACCACGTGGCAGTGTTGCTGCGCCTGTTGAATCGCCCGTTTTAGCTGCGGATGAATGGTGTGTTCATCAGTCAACACCGTGCCATCAAGGTCGAGCGCGAGAACTTTATACATAGCCGCTACCTTTGACCGTAGTAAGCGTTATCACCATGCTTACGTTGATAGTGTTTATCGGATAATTCCGGTTGAATCTTGATGCCACTGTTGAGTGAACGAGTCGCCAGCGCCATGGCGGAAATCTCCTCCAAGACGACGGCGTTATGAACGGCATCGTTAGCATCTTTGCCCCAAGAGAAAGGAGCATGCCCGGCGACAATCACGCTTGGCACCGCCATCGGGTCAATGCGACGATGTGTGAACTCTTCGATGATCACAAGGCCGGTATTTTTCTCATATTGGCCAGCGATTTCATCGCAAGAAAGTTTGCGTGTGCAGGGGATGTCACCGTAAAAATAATCGGCGTGAGTGGTCCCTAAAGCAGGAATGTCAATGCCCGCTTGCGCCCAAATAGTGGCACTGCGCGAATGGGTGTGTACCACGCCGCCAATCTCTGGATAAGCTTTATAGAGTTCGAGGTGAGTGGCGGTATCACTGGATGGATTGAGTGTGCCTTCCACAATCGCGCCATTAAGGTCAACGATCACCATGTCATCGACTTTCATTACATCGTATTCCACGCCAGAAGGTTTGATGGCGATGACGCCCTTCTCGCGGTCTATTTCTGACACATTACCCCAAGTGAAAGTGACTAAACCGTATTGGGGAAGCTTAAGGTTTGCCGCAAATACTCGCTGTTTTAGTTCGCTATACATGACATCCTCACTCGACCAATTGCGCCGCTAACGCTTGATCAATCACTTGGTAAACATCCTGCGCGGTACGACAACGGCGCAGTTTATCGAGATCAACGCCAGTCTCGCTCTCTTCATCATCCAGCACTTGGGTTACTTCCATTAATCCTTCCATATGCTGATCAGACGAGCTACCAGCCAAGGTGATCAGCACATCGACTGGTTCATCTTCGCCGTCAAAATAGACAGGTGTTTGTAGCGTCACTAAAGCAAAGGCGGTTCTGATCACGCCATTTTCAGGTCGAGCATGAGGCAGGGCAAGATTAGGCGCGATGACGATGTACGGGCCTAATTGTTCAACGCTGCTGATGATAGCATCGTGATAACAGGGGTGGATGGCTCCTGATTTGATCAGCCTATCCGTACCGATTTTTATCGCCTCTTGCCAAGTGCTCGCCTGGGCATTTAATTGAATGGAATCATTGTCGATCAGTGATTGTTTCAGTCCCATGGTTCTATCTCCAGAGTGGGTGCCAGAGTGTCTGGCACCTATCGTTTTTGTACTTATCGTTTTGTCGTCAATAGCTATTTCAAAGTGACAAAGTTTTTATCGATGATGTCGAGCAACTCATCACCAAAAGAGTTCGGATTCAGCATGTTTTGTACCCCGAGCACAAATTTGCCTTCTCCGGGCTCCATCTCACCAGAGAGATGTTTTGATGAGACGATGATGTCGGTGGTGGCGAGCTTAGATTTATAATCAGACACTGCGCAGGAATCCATCACATGTGGAATGCCTTTCTTCTCTAGATACTTACCGATTTTCATCTTCATCATCATTGAGGAGCCTTGTCCATTGCCACACACGGCTAAAATGCTGACCGGGCGCACGCCATCACTGACTTTCAGTGCTTGTTCGACGGCGGCGATGACGTCTGGCTCGTCACTGATGTTCACCAGACCCTGCGCATCTTCCTCTTCACGCAGTTTTTTAGAGGCGAAGAACATGTACACACCAGCCAATGCAATCAGCACAAAGAAGAACAGTTTTGAGACGGATAAGCCTTGCATGATCGGTGGGAAGACTAGCGCCCAGTCGGCCATGCCCATCCAGCCACTGAATTCAGTGCCGTATTGGTTGAAGATGTGAATGGCCCATGCGGAACCAACGACTTCGATGATGCCCATCACAAAACAGATTTTCATTACCGCACGCCAGCCGCCAAAGTGGTTAGCAAAAACACCAATGGTCGCGTTGGAGAAGAACATTGGAATAAAGCCGGGAATGATCATGATCGGCGCATCAAACGCGAGCATGGCCAGCACTGCGGTAAATTGACCAATTGCACCCCACATGAAACCAAACACCATGGCATTAGGCGAAAATGCGTAGATAGCAGCACAGTCAATGGCTAAAACCGCGTTAGGGATGACGCGCTCTGAGATGCCTTTAAAGGCTTCAGACAGTTCGGCAACGAACATGCGCACCCCTGCAACAATGACTTGAATCGCTACCGCAAATTTAAGGCCAGTTTCCAGAATGTAGATAGACCAATGGGTTTTTCCCGCCATCGCTTGCAGGTTGTCTAAACCAAAGGAGAGCAAAATAATGCCGAAAAATAGTGTCATCACAATCGCGGTGGCGGCAATACTGTCGTGGAAAATGTGCAACCATTTAGGCAGTTTAAGGTGATCGACACTGTCTTTTTTGTCGCCTAACTTGGGGGCAACCTTAACCGCTATCCAAGATGCGACTTGCTGTTGGTGGCCGATGGAGAAACCGGCACCGCCTGTAACTTCTTCAGTGGGTTTGAACATAATGTTGGAGGAGATCGACCAGTAAAGCGCCATCAAAACAGCTGAATAAAGGATGGTTTCCCACATGCTCGCACCGAGTACAAGGTAGAACACGGCAATCAATCCTGCCTGTTGGAACATAATATGCCCCGTTAGCATGATGGTGCGAATGCCCGTGTAGCGGCGCAGTAAAACCAGCAAAATATTAATCGCCAGTGCCAGTAGCACGGTATAGCCGACCCAAGAATAATCATCCCCCATGATTTCCATGGTGGCCATCATCGAGGTGTAGGGATCGATAACCGAGCCAGTTAAACCATGATATTCCGATAATTTCTCAATCACAGGCTTAAAGCCTGCCACTAAGGTCCCTGCACCCACTTGTACCAACATAAAGCCGACGATGGTTTTGATCGACCCTTTGATGATGGTGGTGGCGTCTCTTCTTAATAACCAATACCCGATAAGGGTGACTAAGCCCAGCAGCAAAGGTGCTTTAGTCATAACTTGGCTATAAAAAATGTAGAAGATATCGTAGATGAACTGCATATCTTTACCCCTTAATTCTCTATTTATCGTTATGTGTCTTCCCGTCTTACTCGAAGCTGGGTGTAGGTCAGAGTGGATCAGCAAGGTGATGCTGATTTCCATCTTGTTTTGCTCACGAAACAGACTTTACCAATCAAAAGTAATCATTCAATGCTCATTTGTGATTATTTTGATTTTTATCAATTTCTGAACCAAGTGGAGCTGTTATTTGATACTTAAGTCACGGTTTTTACAATAATATCAATTAAATCAATCGCTTGTATTTTATTGTGATCGAGAAGGAAGTTTTGTTCTTCGAATATTTGACATTGTGATGGATGAGAAATAGAATCAAAAAAAATCATAAACAATCACCAAGTAATCACTTGATGAAAAGATAAGGTGATAACCATGAATGAAGTACAAAGACATAACGAGATACTGTCTTTGCTAGACAATATGCGCACCATCAACGTTGCGCACATCATTGAAAAATTTAACGTCTCTCCGGCTACGGCTCGGCGCGATATTTCTAAGTTAGATGATCTAGGTAAGCTGAAGAAAGTTCGCAATGGTGCTGAACGCCTAGAGATTAGAAAGCGAGCGTGGACGCCGTTAAATATCGACAGTACGGATCATTTTCATGAAAAATCACACATTGCCATGGCTGCGGCTAAGCTCTGCAAACCCGGTGACAGTGTGGTGATTAACTGCGGTTCGACCGCCTTCTTGCTCGGTAAAGAGCTGTGCGGCCAAGATGTTCAAATTGTGACTAACTATTTTCCACTGGCCAGTTATTTGATTAATGAAGATCACGACGATGTGATCATCATTGGTGGGCAGTACAACAAAGCACAAAACATTTTCCTTAACCCCGCCCCAGACTCGTTAGGCGGCTACGCTGGACATTGGATGTTCACCAGTGGCAAAGGGCTGACGGAAAATGGCCTCTACAAAACCGATATGCTCACCGCCGTTGCCGAGCAACAGATGCTGGAACAAATTGGCAAGTTAGTGGTGGTGGTGGACAGCTCTAAAGTGGGGCAGCGTACCGGCATGTTATTTTGTCCGGCTGATAAAATTGACATTGTTATCACTGGTAAGACGGCCGATCCGCAAGTTATCCAAGCACTACAACAGCAAGGAACAGAAGTGATTCTGGTATAGAAAGCACTTCTCTCTACAGATTCTAATAATAAACATAGGCTCAGTGTCTTCACCTTAGATGAAGACGCTTGGCTCCCTACATCCAAAATTTGTCTAACTGATCGTGAAATAAAAGGTGTTGCTATGAGTAAAATTGATAAAATCACACGCGATTCATGGGTTCTAAGTACCTTTCCTGAGTGGGGAACTTGGCTGAATGAAGAGATAGAAAAGACCGAAGTGGAAGCTAACACCTTTGCTATGTGGTGGCTCGGTTGTACCGGTATTTGGCTAAAAAGTGCTGGGAATACCAATATTTCGATCGATTTTTGGTGTGGAACGGGTAAGAAAACTCAAAAAAATCCGCTTATGAACCAACAACACCAAATGATGCGAATGGGGGGCGTGCGTGAACTGCAACCCAACTTAAGAACTTCGCCTTTTGTGTTGGACCCGTTTGGCATCAAAGAGATTGATGCGGTGTTGGCGACGCATGATCACGCTGACCATATCGATATTAATGTCGCAGCGGCTGTGCTGCAAAACTGTGGTGAGCATGTGAAATTTATTGGGCCACAAGCTTGTGTTGACCTGTGGCAAGGCTGGGGAGTACCGAGTGAGCGTTGCATTGTAGCGAAAGTGGGTGATTGCATTGAAGTCGGTGATATTAATGTTCGAGTACTGGACTCGTTTGATCGCACTGCGTTGATCACGCTGCCTAAAGGTGTTTCATCTTATGATAAAACGATTCTTGATGGTATGGATGATCGCGCGGTCAACTATTTGATTGAAACCTCCGGTGGTTCTATCTACCACTCGGGTGATTCGCATTATTCAAACTATTATGCAAAACATGGTAACGACTACAAGATTGATGTGGCGCTACTCTCATACGGTGAAAACCCACGTGGTGTGACCGATAAAATGACATCTTCTGACATTTTACGTGCTGGAGAGTCATTAAATTGTGAAGTGGTGATCCCATTCCATCACGATATTTGGGCTAACTTCCAAAATGACCCGCGTGAAATTGAAGTATTGTGGCAAATGAAAAAAGATCGTCTGCAATACGGTTTTGCACCTTTCTTTTGGCAAGTAGGTGGCAAATATACTTATCCAACCGATAAAGGGCGTATGCACTATCAACATTTCAGGGGCTTTAGAGATATTTTCGTTGATGAGCCGGAATTACCTTATAAAGCCTTTTTATAACACTTGAAAATTTTATTAAATATCACAACGCCACCTAATGTTAAGGTGGCGTTATGATTAGTAAGGTCATATTAATCTGTAGAAAGATCATATCAAGTATTAAGAATGATTTTCAATAACTCAAAATCATTCATGTTATAAATGATTCTTTCTAATGTATTTTTTGAATCTATTTTTATGTATTTATTGGTTTAGCAATAAATGATTTAAATCAACACCAATAATTTATCAAACTATTATAATGAATCGATTTATATTTTTGTTGAAAAGGTATTTCCTGGATAATCCTCATTCAATAAGGTTTACGATTGATTTTGGGGTTATATTAGAATAAGCATCAAAAAGAAAATAGTTCTCATTTGTACTTTGGTGTTGGGTTATCCCATTTAATAAACGTTTGAGTACAATTGATTATTATTTGAAAAGTTTAAGGATAGGCTAATTCGACAAGTTTTTTTGTGCTATATATGGCCATGTATGGGTAATGTTCATGATGATCAAAAACCGATTTAAAACCTTATTGTCACCCGATATCACGCGGCGCGGATTTATTAAATCCAGTTCGATGCTTGGAGGACTTGCGGCCGTTACCAGTTCTCTTCCTCTTCCTTTTAAATCGACGCTTGCTCAAGCTAAAGAAATAACACCTAAAGCGGATGAAAAAGTGGTTTGGAGTGCCTGCACGGTTAACTGTGGTAGCCGATGTCCGCTTCGTATGCACGTAGTGGACGGCGAGATAAAATGGGTAGAGGCTGATAATACAGGCACTGATAACTATGCAGCAAAAGATGTACAAGTTCGTGCTTGTTTACGTGGTCGTTCGATGCGTCGTCGAGTTTACAATCCAGACCGTCTCAAATACCCATTAAAACGAGTTGGGAAACGAGGGGAAGGCAAATTTAAGCGTATCAGTTGGGAAGAAGCTTACGACGACATTGCGAATAATTTGCAACGTATCATTGATGATTACGGTAATGAAGCGGTATACCTTAACTATGGTACAGGAACATTAGGTGGAACAGTCACTCGTTCTTGGCCACCGGGTAAAACATTAATTGCTAGATTGATGAACTTAAAAGGGGGTTATTTAAATCATTATGGCGATTATTCTACGGCACAAATTGCTGAGGGACTAAATTATACTTATGGTGGTTGGGCCAATGGTAACTCGTTCTCTGATTTGGAAAACGCCAAACTGATTGTGCAATTTGGTAATAATCCTGCAGAAACGCGCATGTCTGGTGGTGGGTTAATTCATCATTATGTAGAAAGCAAAGCAAAATCGAATGCGCGTACCATTATTATTGACCCTCGTTATACTGATACGGCGGGTGGACGAGAAGATGAGTGGATTCCTATCCGTCCGGGTACCGATACCGCGTTTATTTCGGCAATGGCGTATGTGATGATCAAAGAAAATTTGGTCGATCAACCTTTCTTAGATAAATACTGCGTGGGTTACGATGAAAAAACATTACCAGCATCCGCTCTGGCGAACAGTGATTATAAATCGTATATTTTAGGACTCGGTGACGATAAAACCCCAAAAACACCGGAATGGGCGGCGGCCATTACCGGAATTCCGGCTGACATTATCATTAAAACGGCCCGCGAAATTGGCTCAATCAAACCTTGTGCCATTCACCAAGGTTGGGGGTTACAACGTACCGCTGCGGGAGAAATTGCATCTCGAGCTGTGGCGATGCTGGCCATTTTAACCGGTAATGTTGGTATTAGTGGTGGCGGTTCAGGCGCTCGTGAGTCGGATTACAGCATTCCGTTTGTTCGTTTTCCTACTTTGGATAACCCAGTCAAAGCCTCCATTCCGATGTTCCTATGGACGGATGCTATTGTGCGCGGCCCAGAAATGACAGCATTAAAAGACGGTGTTCGTGGTAAAGATAAATTGGATGTGCCGATTAAATTTATTTGGAATTACGCTGGCAACTGCTTAATTAACCAACATTCTGATATCAACCTTACTCACCAGATCCTGCAAGATGATACTACTTGCGAGATGATCGTCGTGATTGATAATCACATGACGTCCTCTGCGAAATACGCGGATATTGTATTGCCAGATTTGACCACTTCAGAGCAAGCCGATTTTTGTATGGATGGTAAAGCAGCCAATATGCCGTATTTCATTTATGCTGATCAAGCGATTAAGCCTCAATTTGAAGCTCGTGGAATTTATGAAATGTGTTCAGAGCTTGCCAAACGACTTGGTGTGGCAGAAGCCTTTACTGAAGGGCGAGATCAAGAAGGGTGGCTACGTTATCTGTATGCGGAAACGCGAAAGCTTGATCCTAGCTTGCCTGATTTTGAAACAGTCCGTCAACAGGGTATCGTGAAACGGACAGATCCTAATGGTCATTATGTCGCTTATAAAGCATTCCGTGACGATCCACAGAATAATCCTTTATCGACACCTTCGGGTAAGATAGAGATCTATTCTGAGCGGTTGGCGGAAATTGCGCAAACTTGGGAGCTCCCTGAAGGTGATGTGATTCATCCTCTACCCGTTTACACTTCAAGCTTTGAAGGGTGGGATGATCCAAAACGTTCACTATATCCATTGCAATTAACCGGTTTCCACTTTAAAGCTCGAGTCCATTCTACGTATGGCAATATCGATATTTTAAAAGAAGCAGCTCGCCAAGAAATGTGGATTAATCCGATTGATGCTAAGGCTCGTGGAATTAAAAATGGTGATCGTGTACGTATTTTTAATGACCGTGGAGAGACACGTATTCCAGCTAAGGTCACACCACGAATTATTCCTGGCGTGGTTGCATTAGGTGAGGGAGCTTGGTATACGCCCGATGGTCGAAAAGTCGATCAAGCAGGCTCAATTAATGTGTTGACGACTCAACGGCCAAGCCCATTGGCGAAAGGCAACCCTCAGCACACTAACCTTGTTCAAGTTCAGCGCGTATAACCCAAGGACTAACTTATGAAACAGTATGGTTTTTATATTGATTCCAGTAAATGTACGGGCTGTAAAACGTGCCAGCTCTCTTGTAAAGACAATAAAGATCTAGGTGTTGGCGTTAACTTTCGTCGTGTCTACGATTATGAAGGTGGAAATTGGGTCGTTGAAGGGGAAACCTTTCGTCAAGATGTCTTTTCTTACTATCTTTCGATTGCTTGTAATCACTGTGATGAGCCAGCATGTGCGAAGGTTTGTCCATCTGGAGCTATGCACAAACGCGAAGACGGTTTTGTGATTGTTGATGAAGCGGTTTGTATCGGCTGTAAGTTGTGTGCGATGTCTTGTCCTTATGGTGCACCGCAGTATAGCGAAGAAAAAGGTCACATGACGAAGTGTGATGGATGTTATGAGCGAGTAGGGCAAGGTTTGGAGCCTGTTTGTGTGACTTCTTGCCCATTGCGAGCACTCGAGTTTGGTCCCATTGATGAATTACGAGCCAAATACGGCACTAATGCGGATGTTGCTCCTCTTCCTTCATCGTTCATTACGAAGCCCAACATTGTCATTAAACTCAATAAAAATGCTCGTCCTACGGGCGATAAAACGGGTTTCTTAGCAAATCCGAAGGAGGTGTAAGATGGCTTGGCATGAATTTCCGTTAGTGATCTTTACCGTTTTCGCCCAAACGGCAGTAGGCGCTTTTTTCTTGGTCTGTTTATTGTTTTTATTTGGCAGTCCGAGTGAACAGCAAAAAATGTCCATGATGAAAAGCTTATTTTTTGTTTGGGTTTTGATGGGTATTGGTTTTGCTGCGTCGACGTTCCATCTAGGGAGTCCAATACGTGCTTTTAATGCTTTTAATCGAGTTGGACATTCTTGGTTATCTAATGAAATCTTAACGGGTAGCCTTTTTTTTGCACTCGGGGGATTACTGTGGTTGCTGAGTGCTCTCAAGGTAGCTTCAGCAGCATTACGTAGAGGCTTGATGGTGACCGCAATGGTGATGGGTATCATCTTTATGTATGCTATGGCTCGGCTATATATGATTGAAACCGTTCCAACTTGGCATACGCTGTATACACCATTAAGTTTCGTATTAACGGCAGTTATTTCGGGGAGCATCGTTGCTTGTACACTACTAACTGGCTCCGGATATCGCACAACTATCGTTGAGAAACAGCTGCCTCTTTTAGGCGTACTGGGTGTGGTTGTGAGTGTACTTGCCAGTTTTGCTCAACTACAGGAACTGGCGCATATCCAAACCTCTATTGTGTCAGCGGTCGATCTGCTGCCTAATATCGGCATGCTCAAGAGTATCCAATACTTATTATTAGTTGTGGCGCTAGTGTTATGGTGGTGGCCTACTTGGCAGCGTTCCCAACGGGCACTACTGCCTATTTCACTGGGTGTAGTGTGTGTATTGTTAGCAGAGTTTTTGGGTCGTGGTATTTTCTACAGTTTACATATGACCGTCGGTTTATAACCTCACGTTAATTTACACGTAAAAAGGGGGCGGTAGCCTCCTTCTTGGTAGATAAAGAGAGTTTATTTATATGAATGACATTATTACGCTAAGCTCTGTTTTAGGGAGTTTGCTGTATTACCCATTATCGCATCCTAAGAACCAAGAAATATTACATCAGTTGACCCAGTGGTCCGAACAGCCTTCTCATCCCTTTATTGATCTACTGGTTGCTCTGAAAAAAGACACACCAGAAGCGATCCTAGACGATTATCAACAGCTTTTTGAAGGTAGAGAAACCATGTTAGCGCCACCGTGGGGTTCCGTTTATTTAGATAAAGAACAAGTTATTTTTGGAGAAACGACGTTAACGCTACGTACTTTCTTACGTCAACATGGACTTGAAATTGATACAGGATTACGTGAACCAGAAGACCATTTTGGGCTTATGTTAATGCTACTCAGCCAACTGCTTGGTAATGATACAAGTCAAAAGAGTGTTCAACTATTACTGTCTCATCATCTGTTACCTTGGAGTTACCGTTACCTTACGCTGTTGAAACAATCGGCAAATACACAAGCCTATCAATGTTTGGCCGATATTGCTGAGCAGTGGTTAGAATATTTACAACAAGTTTTTTCAGTCCAAGCCGTGGTGATGAAACTCTATCGGTAATTTGGGTATTTTTATCGAGAATAAACCGATGAGGGTAGCTATCTTCATCGGTTTATTTAAATCATTCCGCTTTTATAAAAAGGGAAATGGATATTAATGATTTATTTTGGTAAGGCTCTGACTCATTGAACGACTCTGTGAACTCATAAAATAGAGACACCAGCCGAGAATAACAAGAGGTAGTAGAGGATCATAAATAGAGCCAGCGGTTCCAAAAATAAGGTTCAGTGTCATGATCAACGTACCGCCAATCGCCCAAGCTAGAGTGGTTGGAATGGTCCAAATCACCAATTGTTTGCGAACTTCTGTCACTCCCATTAGACGGTTGACAATATGGAATAGGCTGTCATTAAAATACCCCGCGAATAGACTGCCCATTGTTGCAGCGGAAGCGGCAAAAAGCATGTTCACATCTTGAATCTCGGCTAAAACTGGCGCAGAAATGGATGCTGCGGTAATCATTGAAACCGTCCCACTGCCCTGAATAACTCGCACTAATGTTGCGATAATAAACGGGATCATGATTGGTGAGATGGGTAATGAGGCGACTTGGTTAGCAATTTCAGCCCCAGCGCCTGACTCGCGTAGTACGTTGCCCAGAGCACCGCCAGCACCAGTAACGAGAAGGATGATCCCTGATGTTGAAATGCCTTGTTCCAGCTTCGCGGTTGTCTCTGCTTTGTCTAGGTATGGCGTCAAAGTGTATACCGCCAGTAATGTACTGATCGATAGCGCAATGATCGGGTGACCAAGGAATTGAATAGCCTGACCCAAAAAGCTGGTGCTAAATCCCGTTAATCCGAGTTGTTTCTCTGCCAGCTGTGTCAGCGAATTTGCTAGGATCAGTAAAATCGGTACCACGATAGGCATGATTGATTTAGTCAAAGAGGGTAATGCTTTTTCTGACTTTGACGCCATATAGTCCGCGTGAACTTTCTTCTGCTCTTCTGGTGCTTTAGCCAACGTCACTGGTGTCGCGTACTCAGGGAAATGCTTCTCTAGCCAACGCGCATACATGACAATTCCGGCCACTGATGGTAAAGCGATGAGCAAGCCAAAACCGAGCATCGAAGCGATATCTACACCAAAAATACTTGCTACTCCCAATGGTCCAGGTGTTGGTGGAATACAGTGGTGAGCGACGACAAGACCACCTGCTAGTGCGACCGTAAGAGTGAGAATCGAACGTTGAGAAGTTTTGGCCAAAGACTTAGCAATTGGATAAAGGATGATTAAGGCACTATCGACAAAGACGGGAATACTGACAATGTATCCGGTGATCGCTAACGCCAGCTCTTCCTTTCGTTTACCTAGCCATTTAATGAAATGATAGGCGATGGACTCACCAGCACCAGAGGTTTCCAAAATGGCTCCCATCATGACACCCAGACCAATGACAATGCCAATGCCACTTAAGGTACCGCCAAATCCTTGGCTGATGGCAGACATAGTTTCATTAACACTTAATCCACCAATCAAGCCCGCAATACAAGCGGCTGCAAGCATTGCGATCAAGACATGAACCCGAGTGCGCAGAACCAGAAATATCAAAACAAATACCGCGATGATCAAACCGATAACGGAAGTAGATAACATTATGCATCCTCCATTTCTACGACTGAGCAAGTCGTAAGGTAGCGAGAAAGAACGGCATTGAAATTGGCATCAACACTGAAACCTAGGTTGAGTTCCTTTGTATTATCAATAGCTTGAGGCCAGCTTGCTACGATCGATTCAATCGCTTTATCTTTTTTAATGGTGACGAGATCAGTGCGAGAAGGAGCCACTTGTTCTGCCATGGCAGCAAGCATAGTGCGTGGCGTAACTCTAATACCGGGTAAGTTAAAAGTTCGATAACCCTGGATAGCACTACGCTCCAGTCGGCTTGCGTGGATAATATTCTGAATGACAGTTTCTGGGCTGGATATCCACAGTCCGAGGTCAAGATCCACTGGACAGTTGGATGTTTGACCTTTTAGCGGTTCGCGAATCATGCCACTCACGAACGATGACGCGGCCTGATTGGGTACGCCGGGACGGATACAGATCGTTGGCAGACGAACGCTGATCGCATCAACCAGATTTTTGCGACCATAATCGTTCACCAACAGTTCGCCTATGGCTTTTTGTGTACCGTACGAAGAACTGGGCTGAGTCGCCGTCATTGGCGTCACTACCTCTGGTAGTGTTCCACCAAACACCGCGAGCGAACTAGAAAATACAAAGCGTATCTCTGAATTGACTTGACGACACTGTTCAAGCATTAACTGTGTTGCCGTCAAGTTGACCTTGATTCCAAGATCGAAATCTTGTTCTGCATGACTCGATACAATCGCAGCAAGGTGAAATACATGAGTGGTTTTCGGACCAATCAAGGTAGCCACCTGTTGTGGATCGGTGATGTCGGCGACGATGGCACTGACTCGTGGATCTTCAGTGATAGCACCGTTGGGTTTGACTCGATCGACAATCATTAAAGACTGAATCGAACCTGAATCTTGTTGGAGTAGGGTTTGAGCTAGTAGAGATCCGAGAAATCCGGCACCACCAGTGATTACGATGTTCATACACATGTCCTTGTTGTATTGCTTGTTATTATTGTTATGAGCGTTATAAGTAAGGCTTGACCCAGCCTAAGCCTTGTTCGGTAGTGGTTTTAGGTTTGTATTCGCACCCGATCCAGCCGTCATAACCGGAGTTATCCAGTACATCGAAGAGATACGGGTAGTTGATTTCACCGTCACTAGGTTCATTACGGTGTGGCACTGACGCAATTTGAATATGGCCAGTAAATGGCGCTAAATCGCGGATCAGAACATCCAGATCACCATCCATGATCTGTGCGTGGTACAGATCGAGTTGTAATTTCACATTCGGACGATTAACCATCTGAATCAATTCAACGGCACGCCGTTGATGAGAAATGAAGTAATGAGGAACATCGCGATGGTTTAGAGGTTCAATCAGTACATCAATGCCATGTTCGGCAAAGGTATCCGCAGCGTAACGAATGTTGGCGATAAAGGTATCGATGTGTTGTTGCAGGCTGTACGCTGGATCGATGATGCCTGACATAGCGTGTACTTTTTTGCAGTTGAGTGCTTTGGCATACATCAGTGTGGTGGCGACACTTTGCCTAAATTCTTGCTCACGCCCCGGTAGAGCCGCGAAGCCTTTTTCACCGGCATCCCAGTCGCCGGGAGGCATATTAAACAGCGCTTGTTCAAACCCGTATTGCTCTAATTTTTTCGCCAACACTTGTGGTTCGAAAGCATAAGGAAACAAAAATTCGATCGCCTTAAAGCCAGCACGATGTGCATGCTCAAAGCGTTCTATAAAAGGCACTTCGTTGAACAGCATGGTAAGGTTCGCAGCAAATTTAGCCATTACTTTCCTCTCCCTTTTAGGTCTTCCACCTCGACCTCTGTGAGGTAACGAACTGGATGGTTATTGAGTAAAAACATTAACTTGGCGGTTTCTTCTAATTCTTCAGCGTTATCCACGGCATCTTCTAGATCGGCGCCAGTGATAACTGGGCCGTGGTTAGCCAGTAAGAATGCACGGTAATCGGCGGCACGTTTAGCCAGTTCTTCGGCAATACGTGGTTCACCCGGGCGCAAATAGGGAATGACAGGTAATTGGCCGATACGCATCACGTAGTAAGGTGTGAAAGGGCGAATAGCATTATCAGCATCGAGATTATCGAGGCAGGAGAGCGCTGTCAGATAAGTAGAATGCAAATGCACAATTGCGTTACATTTCGGGTTGTTTCGGTAGATAGCTAGATGGAAGGCTATCTCTTTTGAAGCACGTTTACCGGAGAGCTGATTACCCTCAATATCCACCACAGATAATTCTTCGGCGATTAAACGGCCAAATGAAGAGCCTGTTGGTGTAGCGAGAAAATGGCCGTTTGGTAATTTCAATGATAGGTTTCCTGCACCACCCGTGGCGTAACCACGTTCAAACATGGAGCGTGCAAGGCTAACCATTTGTTCTCTAAGTTGTTGTTCTGTCATAGATAAAAATCCTGTGCTTTTTCGAAGAAACGTTCATCGCCGAAGTTACCTGACTTAAGCGCCAACGATAGTGAACCGTCGATAGATTGGACCCAAGGCACACCTGGAGCGATTTGTGGTCCGATGTGAAAACCAGTGACACCAAGGCTTTGGGTTACAATTCCGGATGTTTCACCGCCGGCAACAATAAAGTTTTTAATCCCAAACTCTTGCAATTGATGGGCAAGTTGACTGAAAAATTGCTCTACCGCTTCACTTGAAGTGGCCGCACCGTATTGCGTCTGAATGGCCTTGAGTTTGTCTGGATCTTCGGTGGCATACACAATGGGTGCGTAGTGACTATCAAGTTGCTCGGTGACCCAAATAAACGCTTGTTGTACATAGTTTTTATCGCGTAGACACGCTTCGACGTCGACGGCAAAATGCGGTGCTACCGATTGATAACGGGCGACTTGTTGATTCGTCATGACTGAGCAAGATCCAGAAAGCACGACACCGGGTGCTTTTGTCGGTAAGCCTGCCGATTGAGCTTCGCTTTGATCGGCCAGTTTGTTGGCCCAATTTTGAGCGATACCTGCAGCTAAGCCTGACCCACCAGTAATCAATTTGAGTGATTTCACTGCCTGACCGAGAGTAATCAGATGAGTGCTATTAATGGCATCAACAACCGCGTAGCGTTTTCCTTCCTCTTGTAATTGAGCAAAACGTGCAACAACGGCGTCTACACCTTGCTCAATGACTTGATAATTAACCAGACCACATTCACCTTGAGATTGGTTATTCATCAGACGAACTAAGCTCGAATCTGTCATTGGTGTTACAGGATGGTGGCGCATGCCCGATTCGTTCAGGAGTTCACCAAGCACAAATAGATAACCATTGAATACGGTACGGCCATTAACTGGCAGTGCTGGGCAAACGATAGTGAAGGTTTCATTTAGTTCTGCTAGTAGGGCATCGGTCACAGGACCGATATTGCCTTGTGCAGTACTATCGAAAGTCGAACAGTATTTAAAATAAAACTGCTGGCAGCCCTGAACTTGCAACCAACGAAGCGCTTCTAGTGATTGGTTGACGGCTTGTTCAGCGGGACATGAGCGGGATTTAAGGCTGATGACCACAGCATCGGCGTCTACATGAATGTTTTTCTTTGGTATGCCGTTGAGCTGTACAGTGCGCATGCCATTTTCAACCAGAAAACCTGCAATATCGGTTGCGCCAGTAAAATCATCAGCAATGACTCCAAGTAACATAATTATTTCTCCATGCCAGGTAGATTGATGCCATCAAAAATCTTGATCACTGCGCTGTCATCTTCTTGACCAAAACCTGCATTACTAGCAGAGATAAACATGTTGAGTGCAGTACTCGCTAGTGGCAGAGGGAATTTCAGGTCTTGTGCGGTATTGGCGACCAGATTAAGGTCTTTAACAAAGATATCGACCATTGATTTTGGCGAGTAGTCACCATCAACAACGTGTTTCATTCTGTTTTCAAACATCCAAGAATTACCTGCCGCGTTAGTGACCACGTCGTACATTAAATCGAGAGGAATATTGGCACGAGCGGCCAGGGCCATCGCTTCAGCTCCGGCAGCAATATGTACACCTGCCAAAAGTTGGTGAATGATTTTGACGGTAGCACCAAGACCAATTTCGGTACCGATGTTATAAACTTTGCCTGCCGTTGCCGCTAACACGGGAGCCAATTTAGTGAACGCCTCTATACTTCCGGATGCCATGATGGTCATATCACCGGCTTCGGCTTTTATTGCACCACCGGAAACGGGGGCGTCTAACATCAGCAGATGGTAAGACTTAAGGCCCGCTTCAATATCTTTTGCATCTTGGGCAGAGATGGTGGCAGACACCATGATGGCTGTGCCTGGTTTTAGGTTGGCGGCTAAACCTGAATCGAACAAAATCGATTTCACTTGCTTGGCGTTGATGACTAACAATAAAACCGCATCGAGTTCGTGAGCAAATAGATTGGCGTCGCTAGCTACCGCTTTCGCCCCGTAGTTACCTAGTGTTTCGAGAGCGATTGGGTTGAGGTCAATGCCGTACACATCGAGTCCTGCGCGAATACAGGATTTTGCAGCCCCCATCCCCATAGATCCTAATCCGATCACCGCTATCGATTTCACGGTTTGATTATCCATATACTTATCTCGCATTGAAGATTGATGTTAATTTGTGTTATTAATTGTGATTCTATGTGATAGTCGGCGAGGTGTCATGCGTCATTTGTCACATATATTAACAATAATTAGTAATAATATGGAAAATAACTAGATGTTCACACTTTACAGCTTCAGTTTTTCTCCAGAATTTGTTTGTTTTTAACAATAGTTAACACAACTTCACACCATGGCTGATGACTGATAATATGAGTACACTCATTACTTATAGCTAAGTCATTATGATTCCAGCAGAACGTCACAAAACTATCCTATCTCTGCTTTCACAACAGGAAGTGATCAGCATTAACGAACTGGTTGAGCAATTAGAGGTGTCGCACATGACCATTCGTCGCGATATCGCTAAACTCGAAAAATTGGGTAAGGTATTGTCCGTGTCAGGCGGTGTGCAACTGACTAAAGTGCTGCATCAGGAGCCTTCTCATGATGCTAAAGCGACGCAACACGCTAATGAGAAAGCGATGATTGGCCTTATTGCTAGCCAGTTGGTGCAACAAAATGCTACGGTTTATCTTGATGCTGGGACCACTACACTGGAAATCGCTCATCAACTTGCTAGCCGTGATGATCTGCTTTTTATTACTAACGATTTTGTTATTGCGGCTTTTCTAACCCATCACAGTAAAAGCGAGCTTTATCATACGGGCGGAAGAATTGATCGTGAGAATCAGTCCAGCGTAGGGAGTAAAGTGTCAGACTTTCTGGCGGGAATGAATGTGGATATCGCGTTTGTCTCAACTTCATCATGGAATCTGCGCGGTATCTCTACGCCCAGTGAGCCTAAGGTCATTGTCAAAAGGGCTGTCGCAGCGGCAGCACAAAAAGTCATCCTTGTCTCTGACTCTTCTAAATATGGCAAAGTTGCCACCTTTCATGCGCTCGATATGCAGTGTTTTGATGTGGTGATCACTGACCGGGCATTTCCAATCAGTGTCCGACAAGAATTAGCAGAAGAAGGGATTTCGGTGTTGATCGAGAGTAAAAACTCTTAATCATTATTTCATAAACTCGTCATGTTTTTTCAGATTGGTGTCAGCTACTACTTAGATCAATGGTTTAGCTGACGTCTGCCTTTGTCGGTCAATAATTAACATCATAAAAACCATAAACACCATAAGCGGTATGGTAAAAAGTGTCCTTCCTCTCGTTAATTTACTTTATTGTCACTTAATGTAAACAAGTTGAAAACATTATAAGTTGTTTTAATTAACCATTGTTAGTAGAGCAACAATATAAGCCAGATTAAAAACTATAAAAAATAATTTACATTAAGTCAGACACAAGGATAGAACGATGAATAAAGTAAAATATATCTCTGTAACATGGTTTATAATACTTAGCTCTTTATTAGGGGTATCCTCTGCTTTTGCGAAATCATATCCTCCAAGAACCATTAATATGGTTGCTCCAGCGGGTGCGGGTGGAGGATGGGATATTACGATTCGTACCGTAGCTAAGACATTAAAAGATGAGGGGATTATTAATGCGAATCTACCGGTGATTAATCGTCCCGGTGGCGGAGGTGCAGTAAATTTGGCTTATATGCAAAGTCAGAAAGGTAAAGGAGACTTAATTTCTGTTTATTCTCCTCCGATCTTACTGACTCATTTAGTCGGTTTAACACCATACAGTTATCAAGATACGACCCCTATTGCGCGCTTAATTACGGATTATGCCGCTTTTGTTGTGCCTAAAAATTCTCCTTATACCTCAATTAATCAGGTTATGGAGGCGCTAAAACAAGATCCTAAGTCTATTAAAATAGGTGGTACATCCGCTGCTGGCTCAATGGACCATATTCAATTTCTCTTAGTGGCGAAAGCTGCTGGGGTTAATAATTTAAAAAATATAGATTATATATCATTTCAAGACGGTGGAGTTGTTGCTCAGGTTTTAGGCGGACACATTGATTTGATTTCAACAGGGTTAGGCGATGTAGCTGGTTTAATACAAAGTGGTGAGTTGAGAGCATTAGCTCAAACTGCTGATAAACGAGTAGGTGAAGGGATGATGGCCGAAATTCCTACCGTTAGAGAGCAGGGAATTGATGTGGTTTTTGAAAATTGGCGTGGTTTATTTGGGCCGAAAGATATGCCAGAAGAAGCCATCAATTATTGGCGTGATGCTTTAGAGAAAATGATTCATACCGATAGCTGGAAAGCCGCATTACAACGCAATGGATGGGATGATGCTTATCTGGATTTTGATGATTTTCAACCATTCTTAGAAAATACGAATCAACAATATAATGCCTTGATTAAAGAAGTTTTCTAGAGTTATATAAATTTTCAATACAGAAATAAACCAATCGCCTAGATAAAAATTATCGTTATAGGTATTGGTTTATTCTCTTGTACATTTATGGATGATATAAATATGAAAGATTATAGTAAATCTAATTGGGATGGATTGACCGGTATTATCAGTATTCTCTTTGGCTTAAGTTATGGTAGTTACGCCTATTTATTACCAAGGCCTATATTTGGTAATGAGTGGGAACCGATTATTATGCCTTTGTCGATCTCGATTTTTATGATTGTGATTGGATTATTATTAGTCGTTAATGGTCGATTTTCTCCATCAATGACAGCAATAATGAAGACGATTGATGAGCATTCAAAAAATAAGATTAATACATATAGGGTATTATCAACATGTTTAATTTCCTTGCTGTATTCTTTTATGTTTGAGCCTGTTGGCTTTCTTATAAGCACGATGTTTTTTATGCTGATGATGTTAATGGTTACATGTGGTATTAAACGTTGGAAGCAATCATTAGTCATTGGTGTGGTTTTTTCTGTTGGGATTTACTTCATTTTCAATGAATTATTATCCATTAATTTACCTAGCGGAACACTTTTTAGTTAAGGAAAATTAACTATGACAGATATATTTACGAATCTTTTTAATGGCTTTGGGATTGCTTTACAGCCTTATTATCTTCTACTGATAACACTTGGTGGGATCATGGGAACGATTATCGGCATGCTACCGGGTCTTGGTCCGGCGACGGGCGTTGCCGTTCTATTGCCCATGACTTATGCCATGGGGCCTACGGCATCATTAATTACGATGACAGGGATCTATATGGGGGCGATGTTTGGTGGTTCCCGTAGCTCGATTTTAATCAATACACCCGGAGACGGTGCTGCCTTGGCGGCAACCTTCGATGGTTATCCGATGGCAATGAAAGGGCGTGCAGAAGCCGCACTTGCTATCTCAGCAATCGCATCATTGATCGGAGGTACTATCGCTGCGGTGCTCATGACCTTTCTTGCTGAGCCTGTAGCCAACTTTGCGATTAGATTTGGTCCAGCAGAATATTTTATGTTAATGCTAGCCGCCCTTTCGATGACGGTTTCTATGTCTAAAGGCAATATGCTGAAAGGTTTCTTCTCTATGGCAATAGGGTTAGCGATTGCAACAATCGGCATTGATGCTCAATCCGGATTAAGTCGTTTTACTTTTGGTTCCCTTGAGCTCCAAACAGGTGTTGACTTCTTGGTGGTGATCATTGGCATTTATGCATTAGGAGAAGTGCTGAAAAGCATGACAACCTTAGGTGATGGTAGTAAAAAAGCACAAACTCAGTTTAAACGGATTTGGATCAGTAAAGAGGATTGGCGCAGATCGAAATGGCCCATTTTACGTAGTGCCCCTGTTGGTTTTATTGTCGGGGCACTCCCCGGCGCAGGGGGAACAATGGCATCGTTACTTTGTTATAATAATGAGAAACAACTCTCACCCAACAAAGATGAATTTGGCAAAGGTGCGATAGAAGGCCTAGCCGCTCCTGAATCAGCAAATAACTCAGCATCCATTGGAGCGATGATTCCTATGCTCTCATTAGGTATCCCTGGTTCAGGTACGACGGCAGTCATGATGGGGGCCTTATTAATGTTAGGAATACAACCTGGGCCGCTTTTATTTACCCAGCATCCAGAAACAGCATGGGGATTGATCGCAAGTTTATTTGTCGCGAATATTATTCTGGCTTTTGTAAATATTCCATTAGCAGGTGTTTTAGTTCGTATGCTCGCTATCCCTGCGAATGTTTTATATCCTATCGTTTTAGGGCTTGCTTTCGTGGGCTGCTATGCCATTGGGAATTCTGTGGTAGATTTTTATATCTTAATTTTATTAGGTATAGTTGGGTTTATTATGCACAAACTGGTTATTCCTACTGCACCAATGATTCTTGCTGTTATTGTTGGCAGCCAAATGGAACAGTCGTTTAGGCAAGCATTTCGGATCTCTAATCAAGAGTTCAGTATTTTTGTTCAATCAGGAATTACTCAATTTCTATTGATAGTGACAATTTTTTCAATCTGTTGGCCATTAATAAACTCATTTAGAAATAAAAGCCTTTCAAACATGGCTTAAGATAACTATTTCAAAGGGTAAAGTCATTTTGTGACTTTACCCTTTTTTTTGTTAATTTCTGGTAGTAAAGTTGTTGTCTTTAGGTATGCTGTGGAATACCTAAGTTGTGTAATTATATGAGTGAATATGTATAAGGTAATGCGTAAAAATCTGGACGTGATTCAGATAAATAGCAATCGAAACCGATGTTTTTTTATGCATTTACGCTTTCGTAATAAGATATTCTTATTGCTTACTTTTTTACTCCTAATTCAATTCCTTTACATGGCCTGGGGATTCTATCAAGCATTATCCTCTTCTATTGATGATCAAGTTCGTACTCGTGCATTATTACAAGCTCAAGATATTGCTAGTGATCCAGAGTTGATTACTTTAGTAGAAACAAAAAACATTACAGAAATTCACAAGGCGATTGAGCGTATCATGCATTATTCTGATGCGAGCTTTATTGTTATTGGTGATCAAAATGGTATTCGCTTATTTCATCCAGAGCCGGATCGTATAGGTTATCCAATGCAAGGTGATGATAATGCGGGAGCTTTATTAAGAAAGGAATCGTATACTTCTTTGCGAGAAGGGAGTTTAGGTTATGGTATACGAGGGAAGTCACCGATTATTGATAGCCAAGGTAATATTATTGGTGTGGTTTCAGTCGGTTATCTGTTAACACGGTTTCAATATTGGCTTAAAGACTACTTTCGTCCTTTGATTATTGATGCCTTATTATTAATTTCTATTTCATTATTATTAGTCTGGTTGTTTTCTCGGCACATACAAAGAAAAATGAATAATATGGAACCAGAAGAAATTTCGCTCTCTTGGGAAATTCAGCAATCTATTTTATATGCTGTCTATGAGGGTATTATTGCGGTTGATTTACAAGGTAGGATAATTGTTATAAATCCAGCAGCAAAACGCTATCTTCCATGCGGTTCAGAAGAAAATATTAACATTAGAGATTATCTTAATGATTGTAGTTGGTTAGATAATAAGAGTTCGCTCATCGATAAACAGAAAGATGAGTTTTATCGATTAAACCATCATCAAATTATCGCTAATCGAGAACCCATATTACATAATAAAAATCTTGTTGGTTGGGTTCTGAGCTTTCGTGAGCAGAATGATGTGTATGCGGTCTCTGCAAGCTTAACTCAAATTAAACAATATAGTGATAATTTTCGTGTTCTTCGTCATGAGTTTTCTAATAAGTTAACGACACTTTCTGGATTGTTAAAAATGGGAAAGATTCAAGAGGCGATGATATTAATTAATAATGAAAGTGGGAGTAAACAAGAGCTGTTAGACTTTATTCAGCATTCTATCCGCGTCAATCAAGTCGCTGCATTTTTACTAGGAAAAGCTTTACGTGCACAAGAGTTAAATATTGATTTTCGTTTAGATCCCACTTGTCAGTTAAGTAACAATCAAACAAAGTTAGATGATCATCAATTATGCACAGTATTAGGAAATTTGATTGATAATGCCTTTGATTCATGTCGAATAAATCAAACGAAGAGTCCTTATGTTGGTATTTTAATTACCGATGCAGGACAAGATATTTTGATTGAAGTGTCTGACAATGGAAGTGGTCTGTCTATACAGGAAAAGGAAGTAATATGGAATCGAGGTGTGACTCGTAAAGATGATAAGGAAGATCATGGTCTTGGGCTATATCTTGTCGATCACTATGTAAAGCAAGCGGGTGGTTTTATTAACATTGATAATGCTGAACCTCAGGGATGTATTTTTTCTTTATTTATCCCCAACTATATTAATAATTAGCATAAAGTCAGGAGGGAGGAATGGAAACGATTGATATCGTTATTGTTGAGGATGACGTAAATATTACTAATATTTATTTGGATATCATTCAAGGTTTTAGTCGATTTACTGTTGTCGGGATCGCTGAGTCTCAGAAGATAGCTCGCACGATTATTCAAGCTTATCAACCACAGCTTATCTTACTCGATAACTATCTTCCGGATGGTTTAGGTATTGATTTATATCGTGATATTCTTGCTCAGAAAAAGAAAAGAAAACAAGATGTTGTACTTATCACAGCATCAGATGACGTAAATACGGTTCAAGAAGCAATGCAGCTTGGTTGTTTTGACTATTTACTCAAACCTATATCTTTTGATCGATTTCAACAAACATTACAACGTTATTTAGATCTCAATAATGCAATGAAAGCTTATGATAATTTAAATCAAAAATACATTGATGAGTTATTTAATATTCAGCACAGAAAGCAGCAAGTTAGCCTTCTACCTAAAGGTATAGAGCAGATAACATTAGATAAAATTATTCGTCTATTATCTTTAAATAGTGGCGATAAATTTACCGTTGAAAAAGTGAGTCTACATACTGGTGTGAGTAAAACCACAGCTCGGAGATATTTAGAATATTGTGCCACTCATGGACTTATTATTAGTGAAAACGAATACGGTAAAGTTGGTCGTCCCGAGCGTGTTTATACTAAAAATTAACCTTTCTTATTTTAAATAATTATTGTTATTCAGTAATAAGGTATTTTAAATTGGATGTATTTTTCATATTGATTACCGCTTATTGTCTATTTTTGTTAGATGAACGATTTGTCTGCAAATTTAGGTGATATTTGTCACAGAAAATGCTACCATCGGCGGTATTTTTTAAAGGTTAGTTTTGCTTACCTTTTGTTTATCATCATCCGACAACTTGGAATTTTTTGTGTTAACGACTGCAAACATCACCATGCAATTTGGCGATAAGCCATTATTTGAAAATATCTCGATTAAATTTGGTAATGGCAATCGCTATGGCCTGATTGGCGCAAACGGTTGTGGTAAATCCACCTTTATGAAAATCCTTAGCGGTGAACTTGAACCCTCTTCTGGTACGGTTTCCACTGATCCCAATGAGCGGATGGCAAAACTTGGCCAAGATCAGTTCGCTTTTGAGAACTATACCGTGGTCGATACAGTGATCATGGGTCATAAAGAATTGTGGAAAGTAAAAGAAGAACGCGACCGCATTTATGCGTTACCGGAAATGACCGATGAAGATGGTATGCGAGTGGGCGATCTTGAAACTGAATTTGCTGAAATGGACGGCTATTCAGCAGAAGCTCGCGCCGGAGAGTTGCTACTTGGGCTTGGCATTCCTGAAGCGCAGCATTTTGGTTTAATGAGTGAAGTGGCTCCTGGTCTGAAACTTCGAGTTTTGCTGGCGCAAGTGTTATTTGCCGAACCAGAAATCATGCTGCTTGATGAACCGACCAACAACTTGGACATGCATACCATCGCTTGGTTGGAACAAGTGCTATTGGCGCGTAACTGCACCATGATCATTATTTCTCACGACCGCCACTTTTTAAATACCGTATGTACTCATATGGCGGATTTAGACTATGGTGAGCTGCGTCTTTTCCACGGTAACTATGATGAATACATGAGTGCGGCTGAACAAGCTCGTGAGCGTTTACATGCTGACAACGCAAAGAAAAAGGCGCAAATCGCTGAGCTACAAACCTTTGTGAGCCGCTTTTCTGCTAACGCTTCAAAAGCCAAGCAAGCCACGTCGCGTCAAAAGCAGTTGGATAAAATTCAGCTACAAGAGGTTAAGCCATCAAGCCGTCAATCTCCGTTTATTCGCTTTGATCAAAAGAAAGAGTTATTCCGTAATGCGTTAGAAGTTGAAGGTCTAAAGCAAGGTTATGGCGATAATATTCTGTTTGATAACGTCAATTTAATGGTAGAAGTGGGTGAGCGCATCGCCATCATCGGTGAAAACGGGATTGGTAAATCAACCATGCTCAATACCTTAGCAGGTGCAATGGAGCCGATGGCAGGCATGATCAAGTGGTCTGAAAACAATCACATCGGTTTCTACGCACAAGATCACGCTCATGATTTCAGTGAAGATATGACGTTATTGGATTGGATGAGCCAGTGGAAAAACGAAGGGGAAGATGAGCAAACGGTGCGAGGCATTTTAGGTCGTATGCTGTTTTCACAAAACGACATCAAAAAGTCGGTTAAAGTGATTTCTGGTGGTGAACAAGGTCGAATGCTATTTGGTAAGTTAATCATGCAAAAACCGAACATTTTGTTGATGGACGAACCAACCAACCACATGGATATGGAATCGATTGAAGCGTTGAACCTGGCGTTAGAGAACTACAAAGGTACTTTGCTGTTTGTCTCCCATGACCGCCAATTCGTTTCTTCTATTGCCACACGGATCATTGAGATCACTAAACAAGGTGTCAACGATTTCCACGGCACCTACGATGAATACTTGGCGAAACAAGGTTTGATAGGCTAATCAGGTACATCATGAACCTCTATGAAGCCATCGCATTGCGCGATGGCTTTTTGTTTATTGGGCTGCAAACTGAAATTCTAGGACAAATAACCGGTTACTTAGTGACAAAAAAACGAGAATAAAGCGGTTATAACATTCGTTGTTGAGTGTTTTTTGTTCGTTCAAGAGTCAAAATTATGGTGGTATTGAAGAGTAAAAGTGATCTTATTCATATATTTATCAAAATACGGTTTTTAGGCTAAGAGCTTACTGACTATTTTTTTGTTTTTTTAATTTTTTGATTTTTTTGTTTTTATTTTGTTAATTAAAGGGTAATTAATTGATCTTTTTCATGGCTTTTTTATTCGTAATTTTACACCTCCCTATGATTTTTACTGATATGAGATTTCATATTAACTAGATATTAACATATTCGTGTCTGCATCACGTTTTCTCTATTGGGTATCAATATTGTATTGAAATCCGATTTAACATTCTTTCATCGATTCACCTTAACCCTACATACCACAAGAAAGGATTGATGAAGATGAAAAAGGTCTTATTAAAAGCCGCCGTATTAACGCTTGCTATTGCTGCTGCGGGAGCACAAGCGAAAGATTACGAGATTGTAAACGTAGTAAAAGTCTCTGGTATTCCTTGGTTTAACCAAATGAATAAAGGGATAGAACAAGCTGCCACCGATTTTGGTGTGAATGCACGCCAACTGGGTCCTTCTACGCCAGATCCCGCTCAGCAAGTGAAAATTATTGAAGATTTAATCGCAAAGGGTGTGGATGCGATTACTGTTGTCCCTAATGATGTGACCGTGCTTGAGCCCGTATTTAAGAAAGCACGTGAAAAAGGCATTATTGTTTTGACCCACGAATCTCCCGATGGTCATAGTGCCGATTGGGATATCGAAACGATCGATAACCAAGCCTATGCGAGAGCGACCATGGATGAACTCGCAAAGAATATGGGAGAGAAAGGTGGTTATGCCGTGTATGTGGGTTCATTAACGGTGCCTCTGCATAATAACTGGGCAAATTTAGCCATTGATTACCAGAAAAAAACCTACCCCAATATGTATGAAGTTACTAGCCGTATGCCAGTGGCGGAAAGTATCGATCAATCTTATGCTGCCACTAATGACTTGATGAAAGCGCACTCAGACATGTCTGGCATTGTCTCTTATGGTTCACTTGGCGGTATTGGTGCTGGGGAAGCGATCAGAAAGAAACGAGCAAAAGATAAGATCAGCGTAGTGGGCATTATGATGCCAAGTCAAGCGGCTCCTTATTTGGCTCGTGGGGAAATTAAAAAGGGTTTCTTATGGAACCCCGCTGATGCAGGCTATGCCATGGTGGCTGTTGCGAAGCAGATGCTAGAAGGAAAAGATGTCTCAAAAGGCGTGACAGTTGAAGGGCTTGGTGAGGCGGACATTGATACCGAAAATCGTGTCATCAAATTCAATAGAATCTTAGAAGTGGATAACACTAACGCTCGTCAGTTAGGTTTTTAACGGCTTAACGTTTTACCTCTACTTATTTGGGCGGTGCAACGCCGCCCTTTGACTTCTGGAAATTCTTATGTCAGGTACTCCTTTTATTACCCTTAAACATGTCTCAAAGCATTTTGGTTCAGTGAAAGCTCTAGATGACATTGATCTTACCTTTAATCAAGGTGAAGTGCATTGTTTAGCGGGCAAAAATGGCTGTGGTAAAAGTACGTTATTTAAAGTGATCTCCGGTGTTCATGCGCCAGAGAAAGGAGCAGAAATCATCCTTGGCGGTAAAAGTTATGCAAGGCTTACCCCACAACAGTCGATTGAATACGGCATCCAAGTGATTTATCAGGATTTGTCATTATTTCCCAACTTAACCGTTGCAGAGAATATTGCTATTCAAGATCACATTGAGTGGTCGAAAGGGTTGGTGCAAAAAAAACGAATTCGAGACATTGCACTCACCGCGATGGCCAAAGTCGGCGTGAAGTTGGCGTTAGACAAAAGGGTTGAACAGCTCTCTATTGCTGAATGTCAGCTTGTGGCAATTTGTCGTGCTATGGCATCGGATGCCAAATTAATGATCATGGATGAACCTACCGCATCGTTAACTCGCACGGAAGTTAACCATCTGATTAATGTGGTTGCCGATCTCAAATCTAAAGGCGTCACGGTCGTCTTTGTGAGCCATAAATTGGATGAAGTGATGGAAATTTCTGATCGAATTACCGTTATTCGTGATGGAAAAACGATTGGAACGTATCAAGCCTGTGATGTTGACAGTGACAAGTTGGCCTTTTTAATGACGGGGCAGCGCTTTGAATTTACTCCGCTGGCACCTTACCACGAGCAAGGTGAGATCAAACTGGAAGTCAAAGGCCTGACGAAAAAAGGGCAATTTAGTGACATTTCTTTCTCTGTTCGCGCGGGTGAAGTGGTTTCTATTACGGGATTACTGGGTGCTGGCCGAACGGAGTTATGTATGGCGTTATTTGGTATGACAAAACCAGATGGTGGTCAGATATTGATCAGCGGACAGCCGGTTTTCTTCGAATCCAACCGAGAGGCGATTGCTCATGGTATTGGGTATGTATCAGAAGATCGTATGTCGACTGGGCTGGTTATGGATCAAACCATTCAAGACAACATTACGGCCGCGGTATTGGATCGATTGCAAAAACCGTCGGGTTTTCTCGACCACATCAAAGCGAATAAGCTGGTGGAGCTTTTGATTTCATCACTCTCAATTAAAGTGGCTGACCCTCAATTACCAGTGACTAGCCTTTCTGGTGGTAATGCACAGCGCATTTCTATCGCAAAGTGGATAGCGGCAGAACCTGAGGTGCTGATCCTTGACTCTCCGACCGTTGGCGTTGATGTCGCCAATAAAGAGGCGATTTATGCCATCGCCAAAGATCTTGCCGCAAAAGGAATGGCCATCATCATGGTCAGTGATGAGATCCCTGAAGTGTTTTATAACAGTCACCGTGTGATTGTGATGAAAGAAGGACGTTTTACTCATGACTTCTACCCCGCTTACTCCACCGAACAAGAGATTATGGAGGCCGTCAATGGTTAATTCATTTCGCTGCTCTCTCACGCCGTTAACGAAACATCATGAATTTTATCTGTCGATGATGATTGTTCTCATTGTGGGAGTACTAACGGCGACCTCTGAAGATTTTCTGACCTTAGGTAACTTATTCGATATGTCCGTCAGCTCAGCCATTCTTGGCATCATGGCTTGTGGGTTATTTGTTGTTTTGATCGCTGGGGGAATTGATATCTCTTTTCCTGCTACGGCGGCGATAGCCCAGTATGTGATGGCGACTTACATTTTAGCTCTCGGTGGCAATTTTATGCTTGCTTTTGCTATTGCTACCGTAGTGGGGATTTTACTGGGAATGATCAATGCGATCCTTGTTTACAAGTTAAAAGTGCCCGCCATCATTATTACCATCTCCACCTTAAATGTTTTCTTTGGTTTGCTGATTTATGTCAGCAATGGTGAGTGGTTATACGGTTTTCCCGACTGGTTTATGGAGGGTATCGAGTTATTCACGTTCACAGGTAGTGATGGCTATGACTATGGTTTGTCACTTCCGATCTTGACGCTTATTGTGATGGTTCTTGCCACTTCTTTTTTAATGACGAAAACACGCCTAGGACGACAAATTTATGCCGTGGGTGGCAATGCTGATGCAGCAAGTCGGATTGGTATTAACCTTTTTGGTATTCATTTATTTGTCTATGGATATATGGGGGCACTGGCGGGCATCGCTTCAGTCGTGCAAACCCAAATCACCCAGTCGGTTGCACCAAATTCACTGATGGGGTTTGAGTTGACCGTGCTCGCTGCTGTCGTGCTGGGAGGAACCAGTATGACAGGAGGAAAGGGAACATTAATGGGAGTGATCCTTGGGGTTATCTTACTGGCAATTGTAAAAAATGGATTAACGATTTTAGGGGTTCCTTCTTATTGGCACACTGTTGTAACCGGCTTAATTATTGTGTGCAGCATTAGCATGACGGCGATCAACGAGAAAAAACAAGCGGCGCAGGGGGCATAATGGAAGTCATTCTCAATAAACTACAACTACCGACGGACAAAAATATTCGTTATTTGTTGGTGATATTAGTGGGTATTTTACTGGCCATGGGATTTTTGGCCGGTCCATCTTTCTTTTCGTTAAATAACCTACAGTCGATGTCTTCTCAAATGCCATTATTGGGTTTGCTCGCGCTGGCAATGGCAGTCTGTATGTTAACCGGAGGCATTAATTTATCCATTATTGCCACGACCAATGCCTGCGGTTTGATTATGGCGAGCATCATTACTCAAGCACCAGACAGTGCGGCGATGCTGGTGATTGCCTTGGCTGGAGGCGTGTCAACGGCGGTCATTATTGGGCTGTTTAATGGAGCGTTAATTGCTTATGTTGGTGTTTCTCCCATTTTGGCAACACTAGGAATGATGACATTGATCAACGGATTAAATGTACTCATTTCTGGGGGAAGCGTGATCTCTGGGTTCCCGAATACATTGTTGGTGCTGGGAAATGGGGTATTTTTCGGTATTCCCATGCCTCTTATTTTGTTTGCCGTCTTTGCGATCGGGCTTTGGGCTTTACTAGAGCATACCCGCTTAGGACGAACCATTTATTTAATGGGGTCGAATGAAAAAGCCACCCGTTTTTCAGGGATTAACACGAAAAAGGCCACCTTAGCGGTTTATGTCCTCTCATCCATATTATGTTGGGTGGCAGCATTGGTCATGATGGCAAAATTCAATTCTGCTAAAGCCGGATATGGCGAATCTTATTTACTGATTGCCATTCTAGCGTCGGTGTTAGGCGGTATTAACCCTGATGGCGGTTTTGGGAGAATTATTGGTATTGCGCTTGCCTTGATAGTGCTTCAAACATTAGAAAGCGGCCTTAACTTGCTGGGAGTGAGCAGCTATCTCACCATGGCTTTATGGGGCGGTATCCTGATTTTATTTATTTTCTTACAAAAGAATAAGGCTTAACGGTGAAATCTATGAGTATTTATTTTATCGGCGTTGATGTAGGCAGTGGTAGCGCACGAGCTGGGGTATTTGATGCCAATGGACATAAAGTAGGTGAAGCGAAACGCGATACGCTTATGTTTAAGCCACAAGCCGATTTTGTTGAACAATCGTCGGAAGATATTTGGCAGTCGGTGTGCTTGGCGGTGAAAGATGCGGTCTCTCAGGCCAATATCGACCCGATTCAAGTCAAAGGGATAGGGTTTGATGCAACCTGTTCTCTGGTGGTGTTGGACCCACATGGTCAACCTTTAACCGTGAGCCCAACGGGGCGTAGTGAACAGAACATTATCATGTGGATGGATCATCGAGCCATCGTTCAAGCCGATCGCATTAATAAAACGGAGCATCCTGTGCTGGCTTATGTGGGGAATCGGATTTCACCTGAGATGCAAACCCCAAAGTTACTCTGGCTAAAACAAAACATGCCGAATACTTGGTCAAAAGCGGGGTATTTTTTTGATTTACCGGATTTTTTAACTTGGAAAGCTACCTTTGATGATAGTCGTTCATTGTGTTCAACCGTCTGTAAGTGGACCTATCTGGGTCATGAAGGTCGATGGGATAAAAGCTTTTTCAAAGAAGTGGGTCTTGATGATTTACTCGACAGTAATGCGAAAGTGATTGGCGAACGTATTTTGCCAATGGGGCAACCAGTAGGAAATGGGTTAACCGCTCATGCGGCTTCAGATCTTGGTTTAGTGGTTGGAACGGCCGTTGCGACCTCCATTATTGATGCCCATGCGGGGGGAATTGGTGTTTTAGGTGCGGCAGGAATGACGGGGGATAAAGCGGATTTTAATAAGCGGTTAGCCTTAATTGGTGGCACTTCCTCTTGTCACATGGCCGTTTCAAAAACCGCTCGATTTATTGATGGGGTATGGGGAGCTTACTACAGCGCCATGATCCCGGGGTACTGGTTAAATGAAGGCGGTCAGTCTGCAACCGGAGCCTTAATTGATCATGTGATTACTTCTCATCCACTGTATGACAGTGTCAAGATACAAGCGGGTAAAGTAGGAAAAACGGTCTACCAGTTGTTAAATGATCGTTTGCTGAGTTTAGCGGGCAGCAAAGACAACATTGCCTTTCTGACCAAAGACATTCACGTACTGCCATATTTTCATGGCAATCGTTCACCGCGAGCTAATGCGCATCTCACGGGGACGGTTACTGGATTAAAAATGTCCCAAACCATGGATGATATGGCATTACTGTATTTGGCAACTATTCAGGGAATCGCTTTGGGAACTCGCCATATTATCGAAGTCATGAACCGCTCAGGCTACGAAATTGATACCATCATGGCTTGTGGGGGAGGTACCAAGAACAGTATTTTTCTGCAAGAACATGCGAACGCGACAGGATGTATTTTTTTGTTACCAGAAGAGAGTGAAGCTGTCATTCTTGGCTCCGCAATGTTAGGAGCCGTGGCCGCCGGGTTTTATAGTGACATTCCAGATGCCATGAATGCGATGAGTCGTATCAGTAAAAGTGTGACGCCACAGACCGAAAAAATTAAGCATTTCTATGATATGAAATACACTATTTTCCACAAAATGTATGAGGATGACATGGAATATAAACGGCTAATGACAGATTTCTAATCCATTCGCACTAGAAGCGTGAAGTGTCACCAATGAACGAAAGCCACAAAGAGAAGCGCGATCATATTGTGGCTTTTTTGTTCGAGATCGTTCGGAAATGCGCGCGGTTTTTAGTTGATATGAAATATTTATTTCATATCATTCCCTATTCTGTGAGGAGAGTAATAAAAAGCCTTTATATATCAATAATGTTTCTATTTTGTTGATCAATGTTCTTCAATTCCTCTCATATTATCCTTAATGAATACAGCCTCAAGGTTCATGGTGAGCAAAAATGTTGCGATACTCTCAATTCTCAAAAACAAAATAAAAATTTCATTTTAAATTATTGTGGAATTATTTTTTCGTTGCTATGGTGTGTTTGTCATTAACAAGAACTCATTGTTTCCATCCCGCTCATTAATGAAGTGAGAAAGCCAACACTCGTTATGCGGTAAAGCTTCAATGAAAAGATCATAAAAACATCCTGTAGAAGGAGAGTACCCTATGTATAACATTGCTTTGTTTGGCGCTGGTAGAATTGGACAAGTTCACGCCGTCAATATCGCTGAACATAAAGAAACCAACCTCTACTCTGTCATTGACCCTTATGGTGATGGTGCATCAAAACTGGCCGATAAATATGGCGCTAACATTCAAACCACAGAACAAGCTCTGGCTGATCCCAATGTCCATGGGGTGCTGATTGCCTCTGCGACGGATACCCATGCAGAGTTGATTGAACTGGCTGCACGAGCTGGGAAAGCTATTTTTTGTGAGAAACCTGTCCATTTAGATATTGAACGAGTCCGTGAATGTTTAGCCATTGTCAAAGAGCATCAGGTTCCTCTCTTTGTCGGATTTAATCGCCGTTATGATCCACAGTTTCGAAAAGTGCGTGAACAACTGAGTGCGGGTGTCATTGGTAAAGCGGAGTCACTGCTGATCACTTCCCGCGATCCATCGCCACCTCCTGCTCAATATGTCAAAGTTTCTGGTGGCATGTTCCGAGATATGACGATTCATGACTTTGATATGGCTCGTTTTATCATGGGAGAAGATCCTGTCTCTATTTATGCACAAGGCAGTAATCTTGTCGATCCTGAAATTGGTCAAGCGGGGGATATTGATACCGCATTCATCGTGATGAAATTCCCATCAGGGGCGATGGCGACGATTACCAATAGCCGTCGCTCTGGTTACGGTTACGATCAACGTATTGAACTGCATGGAGAAAAAGGTTTACTGTGCGCTAATAATATCCATGAAGATGTGGTGGAAGTTTGGGGCGAACAAGGCTGTCTGGCCGCAAAACCTGAACACTTCTTCTTACAGCGTTATGAAAAAGCATATCGCGCAGAATGGCAGCACTTTGTGGATGTGTTATCTGGCCGAGCGAAGCCTGAATGCAGTGGTTATGATGGTGAGCAAGCATTATTGCTCGCGGATAAAGCGTTGGAATCACTGCACTCAGGACGTGAAATTACACTGTAAATCGTCATTAGCCTTCGCTAATCAGGTTGGCTAATTTATCGCCCAGCATGGAGATATAAAGGTGCTGGGCGTAATAAAAGCTTTTGGAGGAACCATGCTCGCTTTTATTTCATTTATCGGTTTTACGCTGTTCGTTGCGGGATTTGCCTACTATAAAACTCACAACGCACACCTTACTGATTCAACAGAAGGATATTTTCTCGGCGGTCGGTCGTTAACTGGGGTTTATATTGGCGGATCCATGTTGCTGATGAACCTCTCTACAGAACACCTCGTCGGACTCAATGGCTTATCTTTTCGTACTGGTTTTATTGTCATGGCATGGGAAGTGATGGCAGCCATGACCATCGTTCTTTTTGCGATTTTCTTTCTACCGCGTTATCTAAAACTGGGTATTTCGACCATTCCTGAATACTTAGAAAAGCGGTTTGATAAACAAACGCTGACCATTACGTCGATTCTATTCTTAGCCATGTATGTCATTTCACTCCTACCTATTGTGCTTTATACCGGTGCGATCGCTTTGGAAAGTTTGTTCCAAGTATCCAATGTATTTAGTGTCGATAAAGATACCGCTTTATGGCTAATGGTTTGGGGTGTGGGTACGATAGGGGCCATTTATGCTGTTTTTGGTGGCATTAAAGCGATTGCAGTAGCCGATACTATCAATGGTGTTGGGTTAATTACTGGCGGCTTGATGGTCACGTTGTTCGCTCTGGCTTATGTGGGCAATGGTGATATTTGGGGCGGCTTAGTGGAAGTCTATCAAGCTCACCCAGAAAAATTTAACTCGATTGGTTCTGAAGATTCGATGGTGCCATTTTCGACCTTATTTACTGGGTTGATCGTCTCCAATATGTTCTTCTGGTGTACCAATCAGTCCATTGTACAAAAAGCCTTGGGGGCGAAGAACCTAGCAGAAGGACAAAAAGGAGTACTGCTTTGTGCTTTCTTTAAACTGATGATTCCAAGTATTATTATTTTACCCGGTATTATTGCCTTCCATGTTTTCAGTGGGCAGATGGATAACCCTGACCATGCTTATCCTAGCCTTGTACAATTGGTTCTACCGGAAATGTTGGTCGGTTTCTTCGCTGCAGTGGTAGTGGGCGCGGTATTCTCTACCTTTAGTGGCGGGTTAAACTCTTCGGTGACCCTATTTACCGTCAATATTTTCCAAAAATCGCTTAAACCTGATGCAACGGAAGCACAAACGGTGTCACTTGGGAAATGGCTAGGGCTAAGCTTAGCGTTAATCTCTATGATTGTGGCCCCCTTAGTTGCCAACGCACCAGATGGCCTGTTCTATCTTATCCAGCAGTTACAAGGTTTGTTTAACTCGCCGATTCTCAGTGTGGTACTGGTCGGGTTATTGACCAAACATGTTCCCGCCATTGCCGCTAAACTTGGGCTACTTTTTGGTGTGTCAGCCTATATTCTGTTTAACTTTGTTTTCCAAGTAGACATCCACTTCTTCCACCTTGTTGGGTTATTATTTGTTGCCAACGTTGTCTTTATGTTGACGGTTGGGTATTTCTATCCTCAGGAAGATCATGAAGATGTTTATACCGAACAAGTAGATATTACGCCTTGGTCTATGACACCTGCGGTGGCGGTATTGATTACGCTAGCTTCAGTCTCTATGTATGTTTTTTTAGCGCATAATGTGCCAACTTGGATCATGACTGGATACTATTTATTGGCTATGGGTTCACTGGGGTATGTCTTCTGGATCATTTTCCGTGAGTTAATGCGTAGTCCACGAGCCAAAATGATCAAAGCTCAGAAAGACGCTCAATAGTGACAAGTTTTTACCTTGCCGCTTACTAGAGTGAAATACGTATACCGCTCAATCTTTTCGCAAAAGGATTGAGCGATTTTCATTGATAGAAATAGGCTCTGCGATGGAACGTTCACTTTTACCTAATATTGTTAGTTATCTCTCTTCGGTTGATCCCTTTGAGCGATTAGGAACACAAGAGCAAGAAGCCCTAGCGGCGGCAGTGGATATTCTCTATTTAAAGCAAGGCAAACCGCTTGCTGGAGAGCATATTGTCGGGCAGGGATTGTACCTTGTGCGAACAGGCGCGGTAGAGCAATGCCACGCGGATGGAACCTTGCGGGCTCGACTCGCAGATGGTGATCTGTTCGGTTTTAGCCAGTTGTATCGTACGGGTGAGTGTGATTACCAGCTAGTGGCGTTAGAAAATACGTTACTGTATCGCATTCCGAAAAGGGTTCTGTTACAGCTCATGCAAGATAACCCCGCGGTTAGAAATCACTTCTCTTCCAAAGAATCGGTGCGTTTGGCTCATTCCAGTGTGAAATGGGCCGGTGAGGAAATGCTCTATTTAAAACGTGTCAAAGAGGTGATGAATCGTAGTGTGGCAAAAGTCCATACCGATACTCTGGTACAAGAAGCGGCACAAATTATGGTCAATAGTCACCGTTCCAGTGCGTTAGTGATGGATAATGATCAATTAGTCGGTGTGGTCACTGACAGAGATATGACCAAAAGAGTCATTGCGGCAGGGTTAACGTTAAATACGCCCATCAGTCAAATTATGACTCAACATCCTCAAACCATTCAGTCTGATGCTTTGTTGCTTGAAGCGATGGAAATGATGATGTTACACAATGTACGAAGCTTGCCAGTGTTGGAAGGGGAGCAGGTTGTCGGGGTATTAACCGCCACCAGTTTGACAGAAAAAAGCCATGTTCATGCGGTGTTTCTGATCAGCCGAATTTACCGGCAGGAGTCTTTGATTGAGCTAGTGAGTCTGGTTCCTCAACGACAAGCTGTATTTGATGCATTACTCTCTGCCAGTGTTGCCCCCACCATTATCCAGCAGATGATGACCTTGATCGCCGATGCCTTTAATAAACGGCTACTGCAATTGGCTGAGCGTGAATTTGGCCCACCTCCGATGGAATATGCTTGGTTTGCCGCCGGATCTCAGGCTCGCCAAGAGATGCATTTAAATTCCGATCAAGATAACGGCATCATATTGGCCAGAGAAGCCAACCATGATGAGCAAGCTTATTTTCACAAATTAGCACAGTTTGTTTGCCATGGGCTTGATGCCTGTGGTTATCCATTTTGCCCAGGAGAAATGATGGCGAATCAGGCTCGCTGGTGTGTCTCTTTAGAGCAATGGCAAAAAAACTTCAGGCAATGGGTGGTATTGCCTGAACCTCAGTCATTGCTCGATATCAGCGTATTTCTGGACATGCGTTTTTTATACGGAGCAAAACCTTTGGTTGAGGCACTTAACCAAACCTTGCTGACTTGTGTCCGAGGAAACCAGCGCTTTCTTTCTATTATGGTGGCAAACTCTTTGCGTGTTAGTCCGCCACTAGGCCTGTTTCGTCAATTTGTGTTAACCAAAGATGGGGATAATCGCCAAGTGCTTAATATTAAACAGCAAGCGGTGAATTTACTTATTGAGTTAGCGCGAATTTATGCCTTAAATGCAGGGTGTTTTGCACCGGAAACGCACAAAAGATTAGCGTGTGCGGCAAAACTTGGGGTGATCAGCCATGGCAGCAAGCAAGAGCTACAAGAAGCGTTGAACTTTATCAATCAAGTTCGCTTTCACCATCAAGGTGAACAAGTACAACACGGGCAACCCCTGAATAATCAGGTAGCGCCGGGTGAGTTGACGGCATTTGAACGTAGCCATCTTAAAGATGCATTTCGAATTATTGCTCGTTATCAAGAGGCGGCGAAACAACGGTATCATGCAGGAGGGCGCTTACGGTGATAAAGCATTGGTTTCGTCGTCAACACCCGCTCAGCAATAGTGATAAGTTACGATGTCATGCTTTGGCGCGATCTCGAATTCCGTCTCATGGCCTGCCACTTTTTAAGAAACCGTACCCTGATCCTAATACCCCGTTATCGCAGTTAAAGTGTGTGGTGTTAGACTTTGAAACCTCAGGGCTCAATCCAAGGCAAGATGAAATTTTATCGGTAGGGATGATCAACATTCATTACCCGGTGATGTCTCTTGCCACGGCTCAGCATTATTATGTTGAGTCTGAGCACTGTATTGAGGC
This sequence comes from Vibrio sp. A11, assembly GCF_013048705.1. Taxonomy (NCBI): domain Bacteria; kingdom Pseudomonadati; phylum Pseudomonadota; class Gammaproteobacteria; order Vibrionales; family Vibrionaceae; genus Vibrio; species Vibrio sp. A11. The sequence continues at coordinate 195,686 of NZ_VHSI01000005.1, forward strand.
AGAAACAGCGGTCGTTAACCATATCGTACCGGAAACATTGCTCGGAGGCATTTCACGTCATGAGCTGATTGAATGTTTGGTCGAAAGTTTAAGCGGGAAAGTGGTGATTGCTCATGGTGCTGAAATTGAGAAGCAGTTTTTACGTCAGTTGCTATCGCTAGAAGATTCACTCCCTTTACCCCTGATCTTTTTAGATACGATGCGATTAGAACGCTCGCTTATTAAGTATCGAGGGATAATGTATCCTGATTTACGATTGGCTCATATTCGAGAACAGAAAGGGTTGCCTCCTTATCTCGCGCATAATGCTTTTGCCGATGTAGTGGCTACTGGCGAGTTGTTTCTGGCGTTGGTCGAGGAAATTTGTGAAGATCAAACACCGTGTTTGGGACCTTTGGTATTGCGTTCATTATGATGAATGCATATTGCTGTCAGCTCTCTTGAAAAATGAACGCTACAAAATCGTGTTTGGTCTAAATTTTTTACTTTATTCGTATAAAAACAGAAAAAAAATTTCATTGTTGTTTTATTTTGAATAAGATTGTCTAAAAGAGATGATGGAGTGTTGGAATGTTATCGGCAACAACCTTAAGTGAATTAGAAGATCAAATCCGTACTCGTTATGGTGAACTCAGCAAAAGATTGCAACAAGTGGCTGCTTATGTTTTAGATAATAAAAACAGTGTCGCTTTTGAAACGGTTTCCGCCATTGCTGAGCAAGCGAATGTTCCACCGTCAACCTTGATCCGCTTTGCCAATGCGTTTGGTTACAGTGGCTTTAATGAAATGAAACAACTATTTCGCAGTAATTTATTAGAAGAGACGTCCAGTTATACGGATCGTGTTCGGTTATTGAAAGAAATGGAAGGGGATACCACGCCACCAGAACGCCCGATGGATATTCTACAAGAGTTTGCACGAGCAAATAGCAATGCTATGCATCAGTTAGCGGCGCAAACCCCGGTTGAATATTTGGATAGCGCGGTTGAGATTCTCGCTCAGGCAAAGAATATCTATGTGGTGGGTTTAGGTCGTTCATTTTCTGTTTCATCGTATCTTGTTTATGCATTGCGCCACTTAAACAAGCGTGCTTTCCTCATTGATGGATTGGGGGGCATGTTTAAAGAGCAGATGAGTACCATTGAAGAAAATGATGTATTGATTGTGATTAGCTTCTCACCCTATGCAAAAGAAACGACTGCAATCAGTGAATCATTAGTCGGTTCTGCGATTCAGCAAATTATCATTACCGATAGTCAAATTAGCCCATTAGCCTCATCGAGTGATGTCTGTTTTGTGGTGAAAGAAGCAAAGGTGGATGCATTTCGCTCTCAAGCCGCTTCCTTGTGTTTAGCTCAAACTCTTGCTGTATCGCTCGCTTTTCATGATTCTGCAAACAAAGAGTAAGTAGCGGATTTATCCTTAGCATAAAAAACGTCAGCAATCAGTGCTGACGTTTTTATATAACAATCAAAATACCCAACTAAGCATGTTTGGCCTTATAAACCGGACCATTGACCCATTCATGGTCTGGCTCCCAAGTGAAGCACCATTTTCTTGAAGGGCCAGCCATGACATTTAAGTAATAGTTATCGTAACCGGCAATGGTCGCTACAGGGTGATAACCTTTTGGTGCTTTGACCACATCTTTATCATAAACCGCCATCGATTCATCTAAAGATCGATCATCGGTATAAACACGCTGCAAGCAGAAACCTTGGCTAGGGTTAAGGCGATGGTAGTAAGTTTCTTCTAAATACGTTTCATGAGGTTCGTTAGATTGATCGTGCTTATGGCTTGGATAGGAACTAGTGCAACCTTCATCAGTAAAGACTTCCACGACCAATAAGCTATCTGCGGGTGCATCATCAGGTAATATGTTATGTACATAGCGTCGGTTATTACCTTGGCCTCGTGCTTCAGCTTGGATATCTTTTGGTGTAATTAACCGAGTGGCATAGGTTCCTTTACCCGGTGCTTTACAGACGGCCAATTCTAGTGGCGTTAATGCTTCAACCTCACAACCTTCCTGAGCGGAAACATAAACAGCGTATGGTTTTTTTCGTTCAAAAGGGTTCATCCGCTCGCCGATGTTTTCAAAAATCGCTGTTTCTGTTCTTATGCTTGCTTTGCCCGCGACCAGAACTAAGCAAAGTTCATTACTTGATGCAGGTAGAACCAGTTTTTGCCCTGTTTTCAATTCATAAACTTCAAATCCGACATATTCCCAGCCTGCATTCTCAGGGGTTATTTTTTGCGTACACCCTATTTTATCTGGCGCTTTATACTTTGATAATAGTGTAGACATGCGATGTTCCTCAGTGGTTAGCAAGCCCATTTCCCCAGCGTATTCACGTTATCTAGGTGTGGTTTGTTCTTCATGACTTGCTTCTGGTTGAAATGAGTTTAAGTTTTCAATTATTCATATTATGAAATAAATGTTTCAATTTCAAGGTGAGTTCATGAGAAAAACTCGGCGACATTAAGAAATTTACGTTTAATTTTGACAATTGTACTCCGATCACAAAAGCCAAATTTATTCCAAATATAAATTGAAATGAAATTTATATTTCATATAGTGATTTCAAGAAATAACAGGATTGCGGTAAGTCACGAGAACAGTGATGGAACAGTATCAATGCTTCTCTTAGCGAATTTTGGAGATGATCGGGTGATGAAGACAATAAGAATGACAACAGCGCAGGCGCTGGTCAAATTTATGAACCAACAATACGTTGAGTTTGATGGTCAGCAGCATAAGTTTATTCATGGTGTACTAACGATTTTTGGTCATGGCAATGTAGTAGGGCTTGGGCAAGCGTTAGAACAAGATTCAGGAGATTTGATTGTTCACCAAGGGTGTAATGAACAAGGAATGGCGCATATTGCAATGGGGTTTGCTAAACAGCATAAACGCAAGAAAATTTATGCCGTGACTTCATCCGTTGGCCCCGGTGCTGCCAATATGATCACCGCGGCAGCAACGGCAACCGCAAACCGAATTCCTGTACTCTTCTTACCGGGTGACATTTTTGCTTGTCGGCAACCAGATCCGGTGCTTCAACAAGTTGAGCAATATTATGATGCTTCAATCAGCACCAATGATTGCTTTAAACCCGTTTCTCGTTATTGGGATCGTATCAATCGCCCTGAGCAATTGATGTCTGCGATGATTCATGCCATGCGCGTTTTGACCGACCCTGCTGATACAGGAGCCGTCACCATCTGTTTACCCCAAGATGTACAAGGGGAAGCGTATGATTTCCCAGAATATTTCTTTAAAAAAAGAGTACATCGTATTGATCGCCGACCTGCGACTGACGCCATGATCGATGAGGCGGTTCGCTTAATCATGACGAAGAAAAAACCACTACTTATCTGTGGCGGTGGGGTTCGATATTCAGAAGCTCACGAAGCATTTCGTCAATTTGCCGAAACCTTCCATATTCCTTTTGGTGAAACACAGGCAGGAAAAAGCGCCATTGTGTGTGATCATGCCCTTAATTTAGGAGGCATTGGTACCACGGGCGGTTTGGCTGCTAACCTCATTGCGAAAGAAGCCGACTTGGTGATTGGAGTAGGTACCCGATTTACCGATTTTACCACGGCTTCTAAATCATTATTTCAACATCCAGACGTCGATTTTTTAACCATCAATGTGTCGGAATTTGATGCCTGTAAGCTTGATGCTACTGCGGTGGTCGCGGATGCAAAATCAGCCCTTGGGGCGATGGCAAGCCACTTAATTCAGGCTGGCTACACCAGTGGTTATCACAATGAGATCAAGCAAGCGAAATCACTGTGGCGAGAAGAAGTCGCGCGTTTGTTTGCTACACAAATAGGGCAAGAATACCAACCGGAGGTGGAAGGGCATTTTGATGATGAATTGCGTGAGTATCGAGACGCTCTCAATACTGAGTTAACGCAAACCCGTGTTTTAGGTTTGTTGGATCAACACTTAGAAGATGATGCGATTGTGGTCGGGGCCGCAGGTTCGTTACCGGGTGATTTACAACGGCTATGGCAACCGAAAGTACCTGATACCTACCATATGGAGTATGGTTTCTCCTGTATGGGATATGAAATTGGGGCTGCCGTGGGGGCGAAGATCGCTTGTCCTGATCAACCCGTTTATACCTTATTAGGTGATGGCTCTTACATGATGCTGCATTCTGAATTACAAACCTCTATTCAATAAGGGGTGAAGATCAACGTAATTTTGTTTGATAATGCCGCTTTTGGGTTTATCAATAATTTACAAATGAGCCAAGGGATGGGGAGTTTTGGAACGGAAAACCGCTTTCGAGATCCGAAAACAAACACGTTGACCGGGCCACTAGTTCCGGTGGATTTTGCTATGAACGCCGAAAGTTATGGATGTCGAGCCTATCGAGTTTACAACGAAGAGCAACTGATCAGTGCGCTTGAAGAGGCAAAAAAACAGACGGTATCGACCCTGATTGATATCAAAGTGTTACCCAAAACCATGACCCATGGTTATGAAGCTTGGTGGCGCTGTGGTACTGCTCAAGTGGCCGATAAACCAGAGATTGAGCAAGCCGCGAATGACATTAAGCAAGTATTAACGACAGCCCGTCAGTATTAAACGGATAATACGAAACCACCCCCCGATTTCCCACCACGAAATGTGGTGGGCTTTTTCACTTCCATTTTTCTGTTTTGACTCCCGTCTAAATTTAAATCCTTCTATCCCATTGTTTTATTAGTTCTTTTTTCTTTTGAAGTATTTATTCTATTTTTGAATATTTATAAATCAAAATTCCATCACGATCACATAATGAAATATTACGGTGATTTTTTATTGAAAATGAAATGAATATTCCGTATAAATGGTGTTGTGAAATGATTGTGCAATAGAGTGTAACACGGCAAGAACGGTCTATCCCCCTAAGGGAAAAGAGGACTTGTTTAGCACAGAGGTACTTAAGGAGCGAACGGTGAGTACAGAAAAGAATTTAGATGTGATTTGCATGGGACGAATTGCGGTTGATCTCTATGGACAGCAAATCGGTGCCCGCTTAGAAGATATGAGCTCTTTTAGTAAATATTTGGGTGGCTCATCGGGTAACGTGGCTTATGGTACCGCAGTACAAGGGCTAAAATCCTCCATGCTGGCACGTGTTGGTGATGAACATATGGGCCGCTTTTTACGTGAAGAGTTACAACGAGTTGGCTGTGACACCAGCCATTTACTGACAGATAAAGATCGGCTAACCGGGCTTGTGATCCTCGGTATTAAAGATGAAGAAACCTTCCCACTGATTTTCTATCGTGAAAACTGCGCTGATATGGCGATCAGCAAGGAAGATTTCAGTGAAGAGTACATTGCCTCTGCACGTTGTTTGGCAATCACCGGAACGCATCTTTCTCACCCTAAAACACGAGAAGCGGTGTTGACGGCATTGAAATATGCTCGTCGCAATGGTGTTAAAACTGCCTTAGATATTGATTACCGACCGGTGTTATGGGGGCTCACCTCTTTAGGCGATGGTGAAACTCGTTTTATTGAATCAGAAAAAGTTACCGATCAACTGCAAGAGGTATTAGGTCTTTTTGACGTGATAGTCGGGACTGAAGAAGAGTTTCATATCTGCGGCGGTTCAACTGATACCATTCAAGCGTTAAAAGCCGTTCGTGAAGTTTCTCAGGCTGAGTTGGTGTGTAAACGAGGGGCGTTAGGTTGCTCCGTATTTACGGATGTTATTCCCGAAACTCTTGATCAAGGAATCACCGTTTATGGCGTTCGAGTGGATGTGTTGAACGTATTAGGAGCAGGCGATGCCTTTATGTCGGGCTTATTGCGTGGCTACTTAAATGGTGAAGGTTGGGAAAAAGCGTGTGCTTATGCCAATGCTTGTGGCGCGTTAGTGGTTTCTCGCCATGGTTGCGCTCCGGCAATGCCAACGAAAGCCGAGCTGGACAATTACTTACTACGGGCTCAGCAAGTGAAGCGTCCTGATCTCGATAGTGAGCTTAATCATCTCCATCGTGTCACCACGCGAAAATCTCCAACACGAGATGAGCTCTGCGTGATGGCGTTTGATCACCGAATTCAATTTGTTGATATGGCGCGGCAAGTTGGGGCAGACATCGCTCGTATTAAGCCACTGAAGAAACTGATTCTACAAGCCAGCCGAGAAGTCGCCGTTGAAGCTGGGCTGGAAAAAGGACAAGCCGGGTTATTGTGTGATAGCTCCTTTGGTCAAGATGTATTAAATGCCATTACTGGACAGGGATGGTGGATTGCACGTCCTATTGAATTACCGGGATCACGCCCGCTGGAACTGGAGCATGGCAACATTGGCTCACAACTCGTCAGTTGGCCGCTTGAGCATATCGTGAAATGTCTGGTGTTCTTTAACCCAGAAGATGATCACACGATGCGTTTACAACAAGAACATCAAATTCAAGAAGTGTATCAAGCCTGTTGCCAATCTGGGCATGAGCTGTTACTCGAAGTGATTTTACCCGCAGGCATCGAAAAAAAAGATGCCCTCTATCTACGAGCGATGAAACGCTTTTATAACCTAGGCATAAAGCCAGATTGGTGGAAGCTTCCTCCATTAGATAAAGCGAGCTGGCAGGCGATCTCGACGTTGATTGAAGAACGAGATGCTTACTGTCGAGGAGTCGTTATTTTGGGCTTAGATGCTCCGCAAGCAGAATTACAGCATGGTTTTTCACAAACAGCAGGACAAAACATCGTGAAAGGGTTTGCTGTTGGTCGCACGTTATTTGGAGAGCCCTCACGTGCGTGGTTAGCCGGTCAAATGGATGACCAAACTCTGATTCATACCGTGAAAGAAAATTATCACAACTTAATCACACTATGGCGTCAACGCGGCGAAAAATAGTGCAATAAAGGAGACTTTTGATGAGTGTTCAACTAGGTATTAACCCACTCACGTGGACCAATGACGATATGCCAACACTGGGAGCCGAAACATCGCTAGAAACCTGTTTAAGCGAAGGAAAACAAGCGGGGTTTGCAGGCTTTGAGCTGGGGAATAAATTTCCACGTCAGGCGAGTGTGTTAGGCCCAATTCTCGCTAGCCATGATCTGAAACTGGTCTCTGGCTGGTATTCCATGGAACTCTTGACTCGTAGTGTGGAAGAGGAAATTGAAGCGGTACAAGAACACCTGACCTTATTGCGTGAACTTGGCGCAACAGTGATGGTCGCCTGTGAAGTGACGAATTGTATTCATGGTGCAAAAGAGACACCCGTTCACTTACGCCCACTGTTTCCCGCTGATCGTTGGGAAGAGTATGGCCGTAAGCTAACAGAGTTTGCTCAATACACACAAAGTCAAGGTGTCCAGATCGCTTACCACCATCATATGGGAACGGTGATTGAAACCGCGCAAGATATCGATAACTTGATGAAGCACACAGGCCCTGAAGTTGGCTTACTATTAGACACTGGGCATTTGACGTTTGCTGGTGAAGATCCGGTAAAAGTCGCGCAGTGCTGGGCTGAGCGAATTAACCATGTGCATTGCAAAGACATTCGAAAAGACGTACTTGCCGATGTGAAAAATCGCAAATTAAGCTTCTTGGATTCTGTTCTAGAAGGCGTTTACACCGTACCGGGTGATGGTTGTATTGATTACCCTGCGGTATTTCATGTGTTGAAAGAGGTCAATTATACGGGCTGGCTTGTGGTTGAAGCTGAGCAAGATCCTGCGATTGCTCACCCGTTGACTTATGCCACATTGGGCTATAACAACTTATATAAATTTGCCAAAGAAGCTGGGCTTTTATAGCGCCAATTCTTTGAGTAAATCGCTAACCTCTTATTCCTGATAGCGCCTTTTTAGGCGCTTTTTTTATCCCACCATTCTAGCCAACAAAAGCCAGAATGGTCAGCAGCGTTCCTTGGTTTTATGTGTGTTAAATGAAATTAAGATTTCATTTAAATTCGGTAAATTGGGTGATTCCGGCCAAAATTTAGAAAATATCTCGTACAAAATGAAACAAAACAACTAAACTTGCATTGAAAGTGAAATATTTATTCTGTATAAAGAGTGGTATTGTTAGAACGGTTCAAGCAGTACGGAATACGTAGTGACAGCAAAATAATAATGATGTTCCAGTCAAGACAGCCGAAGGAGAATACGATGGAAACGGTGCTGAATTTTATTAATGGTCAACACAAAGCAAGCCAGAGTGAACGATTTTCTGCAATCTATAACCCTGCAACAGGTGAGCAAACCCGACAGGTCCAATTAAGCCAAAAGGAAGAAGTGGAAGAGGCGATCAAAGCGGCGGAAAAAGCGTTTGCCTCATGGGCGAAAACCAGCCCGTTAAAACGTGCGCGAGTTATGTTTCAGTTTAAAGCGTTACTGGAGCAGAATATGGATAGATTGGCTCGAGTCATCTCCAATGAGCATGGTAAAGTTTATTCTGATGCGGTGGGGGAAGTGACTCGAGGGCTTGAAGTGGTTGAGTTCGCCTGTGGTATTCCTCATCTGCAAAAAGGAGAACACTCTGCCAACGTGGGGACGCATGTTGATAGCCATTCTTTAATGCAGCCACTCGGTGTTTGCGCTGGCATCACCCCGTTTAACTTCCCAGCGATGGTGCCAATGTGGATGTTTCCCATTGCTTTGGCAACGGGTAATACCTTTATTTTAAAGCCGTCAGAGAAAGATCCGAGTACAGCGTTAATTCTGGCGGAGCTGCTCACCGAAGCGGGCTTACCTGATGGGGTGTTTAATGTTGTGAATGGGGACAAAGAAGCGGTCGATGTACTGCTTACTGATCCGAGAATTCAAGCGGTCAGCTTTGTTGGTTCTACCCCGATTGCGGAATATATCTACAGTACCGCTTCTGCTCATGGTAAGCGTTGCCAAGCATTAGGGGGCGCTAAAAATCACTGCATTTTGATGCCAGATGCCGATATTGATATGGCAACCAATGCGATTATAGGCGCAGCTTTTGGGGCTGCTGGAGAGCGTTGTATGGCGCTTTCTGTCGCCGTGGTTGTTGGTGATGAAACGGCTGATCAACTCATTGAGCGGCTACAACAGAAAATCGCCACCATGCGAGTGGGCCCAGGGATGGTCGATGGCACTGAAAATGATATGGGGCCAGTTATCTCAGCGCAGCATAAACAAAAAATATGTGACTATATTCAATCGGGACAGGATCAGGGAGCGACCTTAATTACCGATGGCCGAGATTGTTCCGTTGAGGGGTATGAAGCCGGCTATTTTGTTGGTCCAACGTTAATTGATCATGTTTCACCCGAGATGACCGTGTATCAAGAAGAAATTTTTGGCCCAGTGTTGTGTGTGGTACGGGTTGAGAATTATCAAACCGCGTTAGCATTGATTAATCGCCATGAATACGGCAATGGCTCAGCCATCTTTACCCGCGATGGTGAAACGGCTCGTCAATTTAGTGAAGAGGTCCATACTGGCATGGTTGGTATCAATGTCCCGATTCCAGTCCCTATGGCGTTCCACAGTTTTGGTGGTTGGAAGCGCTCAATATTTGGGCCGCTCAATGTCCATGGTCAAGATGGGGTGCGTTTTTATACCCGCATGAAAACCGTCACCAGCCGTTGGCCTACAAGTGTTCGGTTAGAGCAACATGCCAGCTCTTTCTCGATGCCCACTATGGATTGATCGATTTTTCTCTATACAAAAAAGCGCCTCCTGCTATGCCGGAGGCGCTTTTTTACTCTATGGATCTATAGAAAGGGTAAACGGTTTTTTGACTATTTGTCTTGTTGAACCGTTACACTTTAAATTTATTTAAATCCTCACGTATGTGTTGGCAAATTTCATCTAACTGTTCACTTAACACGCGTACACCTGCAACATTATTCGTGACTGAAGTGGTGCTATCATTAATGATGTTGATTTTTTCACTGATATCATTGGCGACGGTATTTTGTTCTTCGGTCGCCGTCGCTATTTGGGTATTCATATCATTAATATCGTTTATGTGTTTAATAATGTTGTTGAGTGCGAGTGTGGTTTGTTCGGACTCAGAGACCGTTTGGCTTAAGGTAAGACTTGTCGCATTCATTTGAGTATTGGCATTTTCTGAACTGGTTTGAAGATCGTGAATGATATGTTCGATTTCCTCTGTAGAGTGGTGGGTTCGCAACGCAAGAGCTCGAACTTCATCCGCAACGACCGCAAATCCACGGCCTTGTTCTCCAGCTCGGGCGGCTTCAATAGCGGCATTGAGCGCCAGTAAATTGGTTTGATCTGCTACTCCTTTAATCACTTCTAATACGGTGCTGATGTAATCACTTTTTTCTTTCAGTTCAGAGACGGTCTCAGAGGTGGAATTAATCTCATCGCCAAGTTTATGAATAGCCAGTACGGTCTGTTTCACGACCTCATTTCCTTGCTCAGCAAGAACATTACAACTTCTTGTTTTATCCGCTGTATTATTCGCATTATGGGAAACTTCGTGTGAGGCTGAAGCCATTTCATTCAGCGCCGTGGCAACTTGTTCGATCTCTCTTAATTGTTGCTGAGTCTCATGGCTATTTTGTTCACTGTTAGCACGGATTTTTTCAGCACATAAAGCAAGTTCGTTCGTGGAAGAGATGATACGAGTTACCAAAGCATGAAGGTTTGAAATAAACGTATTGAATTCACTCGCTAATTGGCCAACCTCATCGTGATGACGAATCGTTAGCCTGCGGGTTAAATCACCTTCACCTTGGGCGATTTTTGACAGTGCTGCTGTGACTTGGTTAAGTGGTGTTATCACTAATTTTGATAATACGCCCCAATTAATGAGTTGTAGGGAGAATAATAACAAAACCGCAATGAGCATGAACATTTTCTTTATGGTATTTAAAATCGCATTATTGGCATCAAGACGATAATCAATCACTAACGATCCTATTTTTTGCCCATCTTCCCATAATATGTTTAAGGTAAAGGATTTTAAATCAGAAGAGGATGGTATCGGCCGATCAGATTTTGCTTCTCCAATGATATTATTACGATGATCAAATGCCTTGATTTGATAGAGGTAGGGATAATTAACAAAAGATTTTGTAATATTATCAATTAAATGGTTATCATATGAAAAGATAGGTTCTTTTAAAACGACCGATAATGTTTTATTCGTGTCATTAATATCTTGTTCCAACTGATTGGTTAAGTATTCTCTTGCAAAAAAATAGCTACCAGAGAAAACGGCAGCCATAACCACTAATGAAATAATGATCAAAAGCAGCATGGATTTATATTTAATAGAGTTCATAATGGATTCCCTATAACTGGTTGATATCTAGCCAGAACTTTTTGTTCTCATATGGGGTGTCTGGATGCATATAAGGGTTATCGATCCGTAAGATGGTTCGTTGCCCTAGATTGGCTTTAGCAAGAGTGTCTTTGATAAGAGGATGATTGAAAAATAACGAATCAAAACTCCCATCATCGATAGCTGATATAAATCCTTGATATATTTGATTATATAAGGGTTGATTGTCTCTACTGACATAAAAATATAAAGCAAAGGGATAAATAAGCATCAAATCTTTTTCAACAGCCAAATTGAGTTGAGTATGTTGGGCGACCTCTTCCCAAGGCTCAAGAACACCGCGGGGAAAATAGTCGTACCGTCCTCCTTCTAGCATTGGAAAAAGATTGTTGTATTTGATCGTGGTGACGATGGGCAAATTCGCTTGTTTAATGACTTGTGTATCTCCCCAAAAAGTAGCTTGACCGGCTTTTAATGCTCTGAGTTGTGATAGATTTTTTATTTGTGAGAATTTAGCTTGATCTCCCGATCTAATAATAAAAAGTCGATGCCCCATAAGCCCTTTAAATATCGGTATTCGAATAGCAAGTAACTTTTCATCCCTTTCCGATGAAGCGCCGGCCCACATCACATCAATATTATTGGCTTGAATTTCCTCAGTGAGCCGTGTTTCATTATAATTTTGATCAATTTGCTTAATGATTACGTCAGGAGAGCTTTTAGCTAACACTAATTGCAATATATTAAATGCCAGTTGTTCTTTTTCTCCTTCGACTTTATTTACCGTTATCGTTTGTGCCGCAGTGCAGTGAACACTGAAGAACACTGCAACGAGGATAAATATATTTTTTATTTTCATGATCTCTCCATTTAGTCGACCATTCCACGAGCTTTTGTTACTTGAAGTTGCTATAGCGACAACTTCAAGTGATTGAAATACAGCGAATAGACTTATCTTTCTCCATCCGCCCATACTTTTCGGTAGAGTTCTATCATTTCCTCAATCGTTGGAACTTTGGGATTATTTAGCGGTGAACCGGAATTGAATGCTTGCTGAGCCATTGTGGGGAGCAAGTCGAAAAACTTTTCTTTTTCAATGCCATAAGAGGAGGGAGAGGGAACGTTAAGGTGTTGATTCAACAGCCGTAGCTCCGCAACCAATTTTTGGCAGGCGACGGAATGATGATCAGAAAGCAGTGCCACTCCCATTGCTCGTGCACAGTCTGCATAACGTTCTTTTGCTGCAGGAATAGAATATTCCGTAATAACAGGCAATAACATGGCGTTGGATAACCCGTGCGGGACATGAAAAAAAGCCCCAATAGGTCGGCTCATGCCGTGAACTAAAGCGACAGAGGCATTAGAAAACGCAATACCAGCCAGTGTTGCGCCTAACATCATTGCTGAGCGTGCAAGTACGTTCTGTGGCTCATGATAAGCTTGACGGATATGGGTTCCGATCATTTCTATTGCTGAGAGAACTTGAGCATCCGTAAAAGGGTTAGCCTTTTTACTAACATACGCCTCGATAGCATGAGTTAGGGCATCTAGTCCACAATCTGCGGTCACTCTGGGGGGTAACGACAACGTCAATTCAAAGTCGATTAATGCGGCCATTGGCATAAACCCAAGCCCCATACAGAGCATCTTTTCATCATTGGTGTCATCAGTAATCACCGTCACTCGTGTCACTTCTGAACCCGTTCCTGCGGTGGTTGGAATCGCAATAATCGGTAGCCCATTTTCAGCCACATCGTTTGGAAATCGGTAGTCACTGACTTGTCCACCCAATTTACCCACAATTGAGATTGCTTTTGCGCTATCAATTGGACTACCACCGCCAATTGCAATGATTGAATCAAAATGACTTTTTTGCACTAAATCCACACCGGCTTGAATAGAGCTAACCGTTGGCTCTGGCACAGTATCTGAGTAAACCGTACTTTCGATACCGTCACAGCGTAACCTTTGTTGTACTCGCTCGGCATAACCTAGCTTAACCATCATTTTATCTGTCACGATGAGAGGGGAATGAACATGGAGAGTTTTCATCACCTCCGCCACCTTCATGGACGCCCCTTTCCCTATATGCATGATTCTGGGTAATACGATACTTGTGCTCATGATTGATTCCTCAGTTTTTCAAAGTTGAAAAATAGTAACCAAATCATACTATCATTGAAAATTTTATTTCTTAAATAAATTAATTGAAAAATATATTCTAAAAAGTCGCTGACCATAAAACTGGAAATGGAAAATCCTTATCTTACTAATAAGTAATTGTTTTTTTTATTTTTTATGTCGAGATTTTAGTAAAATGTGAACATTGTTACATAAATAAACCTTCCCAAACTATGAAATGAATGATTCAATTTGTGTTGGTTTTGAAAAGTTAACTTTTGCCAGTCACCAAATCTGGATAGCAAGGAGAAGTCTCTCGTGGAGCTTGGAATGGTTGGAATTATTCTGTCGTTAGTGATGCTAATGTACTTAGCCTATCGAGGTATGTCTGTGATATGGCTAGCCCCGATTCTTGCCTTATTCGCTGCAATTTTTTCGTCGGGAACCCCTTTGATGGCCAGTTATACTGAAGTTTTTATGTTGAGTGCTGCCCAGTACGTAAAGCTCTATTTTCCAGCTTTTTTATTGGGAGCCGTCTTTGGCAAAATTATGGATGTTTCTGGTGCAGCAAAAACGATTGCGCAGGTTATCACATCAAGGGTTGGAGCAAATAATGCCATTTTAGCGGTGGTGCTTGCCGTGTCGGTGTTGACGTATGGGGGCGTCTCCATGTTTGTGGTGGTGTTTGCGGTCTATCCTATTGCGGCGCAAATTTTTCGGGATAGTAATGTTCCCAAGCGGTTAATTCCAGGAACCATCGCTTTAGGATCGTTTACCTTTACGATGACAGCATTACCAGGCTCATCACAGATTCAAAATACGATTGCTATGCCATTTTTTGGTACGACGGCCTATGCCGCTTCCATGCTCGGTTTAATTGGCGCGAGCACGATGTTTGGATTAGGCATGTTGTGGCTGAAAAGAAGAGAAGCGGTTGCCCGTGCGAATGGTGAAGGCTATGGACATCACCTTGGTATCGACGTTGACGATAGTGAGGAATCAGACACTTTACCTTCTCCACGACGGGCATTTATCCCAATCGTTATTGTACTGATGCTTAATTTTTTGTTGGTCACGTTTTATTACCCCAATATTGAAGCCCATTACCTGTCTGATTACGGTTCAACGCTCCAAAAAGTGAAAGGGATGTGGAGCCTGATCATCGCGTTAACGACCGCGATTGTCGTCGCACTGATTCTTTTTCGAAAACAGATTGCTCATGCACGAGAGGCGATTAATGACGGTGGAGAGAGTGCCATTATGCCCATTATGAATACGGCAGCTGCGGTGGGTTTTGGTAATGTGATCAAATCATTATCTTCATTTGATTCGATTAAAGAGATGATTTTGTCCATTCCAGGCTCCCCGCTACTGTCATTTGCCATATCCACCAGTTTACTGGCTGGAATTACCGGTTCTGCTTCTGGTGGGCTAAGCATTGCTTTGGATGCACTCGGTGATATTTATATTCAACAAGCGTCAAATTTAGGGATCAGCCTAGACGCGTTACATCGGATTGCTTCGATTGCCTGCGGCGGGTTGGACTCATTACCTCATAATGGCGCGGTCATTACATTACTTAGCATTTGTGGCATGACACATCGAGATTCTTATAAAGATATTTTTGTTTGTACATTAGCGATTCCCATTGTTGCTACGGGAGTGGTGCTGATATTTGCGACGTTTGGCGTGGTGTAATGAACGTTGAGTTCAAATAGGGAAAATGAACCGAATGAAGGGGTACTCGATTACAAATTTAGGAATGTACATTTCATTAACTCAATTATTCGACCATAGAGCATATCAAACTATCTGTTGGGATAACCCCCAATAACTAGGAGAAACAACACATGTTTAATGAAGAACAGCAATTCAAACATCCTATTCGTTGGGGTATGGTTGGAGGCGGTCGTGGCAGTCAAATCGGATATTCCCACCGTAATGCAGCTGTGCGAGATGGTCTGTTTACTTTAGTGGCAGGCGCTTTTGATTTAGACGTTCAACGTTGTCAAGATTTTGGAAAGAACATCGGTCTAGATCCTGAACGTTGTTACTCCTCTTATCCCGTATTATTTGAACAGGAAGCAAAGAGAGAAGATGGCATTCAAGCCGTATCGATTGCGACACCGAATGCAACACACTATGAAATTTGTAAAGCGGCACTACAAGCAGGATTGCATGTCGTGTGTGAAAAGCCCATTACCTTTACTAGCAAAGAGGCGGAAGAACTGAAGTCTATTGCAAAGACTAAAGATCGCGTGCTCGGTGTGATGTATGGTTATACCGGTTTTCCGATGGTTCATCAGGCGCGTGAAATGGTTGAAAGGGGAGACCTTGGTGAAATACGGGTGGTTACTATGCAGTTTGCGCACGGCTTTCATAATGTTGAACATGAAAAAGATAATCCCAGTTTGAAATGGCGAGTGAGTCCAGAAGTCTCTGGGCCAACGTATGTGATTGGAGATATTGGTACTCATGCATTTTATTTATGTGAAATGATCACAGGACTTAAAGTGAAACGTCTCTCTTGCATGCGTCAAAGTTTCATTCAATCACGTGCACCTTTAGAAGATAATGCGCATGTAATGATGGAGTTTGATGGTGGGGCGGTCGGCACACTTTGGGCTTCAGCGGTTAATTCAGGTTCGATGCATCAACAAAGAATTCGAATTGTCGGAGAAAAAGCCTCGATAGAGTGGTGGGATGAGCATCCAAATCAATTACGTTATGAAGTTCAGGGAGAACCAATTCGGATTTTAGACAGAGATATGGACTACTTATATAAAGATGTGGCAGGAGTGGCTGCTAATCGAATAGGGAGTGGGCATGCCGAAGGCTATTTTGAATCATGGTCAAATCTTTATCATCGCTTTGCTTTAGTGATGAATGCCATTGATTGTGATGATAAGCAAGCGGCCCAAGCCATCTGGTATCCTGGAATTGAGGCTGGAATCAGTGGCGTGAAATTCTGTGAAAAATGTGTGGAGTCAGCGGATAATAAATCTACATGGGTATACTTTGATTAATATAGGGTAAGTAATTCTATCAATTCGAATCTTCGGGCTTCGAACGATAACATTTTTTATTATTCTACTAAACAGTAGGGCTTGAAAGTCAGTAAGTTGTTTTAGGAGTTTTATATCCAAATAGCTGACGGCAGTGGATTCTAGCTGCCGTCACTGCATATGCTATCATTATTGACATCATGTTATGCAATACAAAAATTCGGAACTTTATCCATATAATGACGAGCTACGCGATTGGTTAATTTAATCGTTAATTCATAAGGGATGGTACCAATATGCTTGGCTACCGTTTCTACTGGTAAGTTTTTTCCCCATATTTCTACGCTATCACCCACTTTATCCATCGCATCAGGCCCAAGATCTACGGTTATCATGTCCATGGATACTCGCCCGACAATTGGCACTTGGCGGCCATTAATAAATACTGGCGTACCTGCTGGGGCAGAGCGTGGATAACCATCACCATAGCCCATCGCGATAACGCCGATTTTCGTATCTCGTTTTGCATACCAAGTTTCACCATAGCCGACAGGTTGATTCGCGGTATGTTGACGAACAGCAATCAAACGTGTGGTGACGGTCATTACTGGCAGTAATTGGTGATCTATTCCCGAATGATAAAGGCTAGGGGAAATGCCGTACAAAGCTATCCCTGCTCTGGCGACATTGAACTGTGATTCTGGCCAAAATAAAATACCTGCCGAGTTAGCCAAACTTTTCGGGCCGGAATACGGAAACGCCGCTTGTGAAAAACACTCGATTTGTTTCAGTGTTGCAGGATGAGAAAGATCGTCGGCACAGCTAAAATGGCTCATAAAACCGAGTTGACCTTTAAGTTTTCCGCTTCGTTCAATGCGCTGTACATATTCTGTCACTTGTTCTGGCTGAACTCCAAGCCGATGCATTCCAGTATCAATTTTCAACCAAATGCTGATAGGGTTAGCCAAGTTACTTTGTTCTAAATCTCGTAATTGCTCTTCACAATGAATGACAGTTGCGAGCTTGAGGTCGGCGGCACGTTGTAAATCGTCAGCACAGAAACAGCCTTCCAGTAGCAGGATTGGTTGATCAATCCCATTAACGATAAGCTCTTCTGCTTCTTCGATTCGTGCTACGGCAAACCAATCTGCCATTGGGAGCGCTTTTGCCAACTGGACGGCACCATGACCATAGGCATCTCCTTTGATGACAGCAATCAGTTTTTGCTGTCCAGAGAGTGACTTTAAACGTAAATAGTTATGGCGAAGTGCGATTAAGTCTATTGAGGCCTGAGCGGTTTTCATACAACATCCTATGTACTCGAAATTCGTCTCTCTACATCAGAGATAACGGTCAACTTTTGGTTATTATGTAGCAAGTTTGTATGGTTTGTTAGTCTTTTGTGGTTTCATTGGCCGTGATCTTGCTAATAATGTTGTATAAAATGTTGTTTGTTTTTGCTTGGGAAGAACGCTGTACCTTTCTCAAGGTGATTTTCAATTAAAAATACTGGCTTTAAGATAAAAACAGAATGTTTGATTTTGGTTATATAAAGATAGCTAATCGGGGAATGGGTTTCTGAAAGGGGGTAAGTAAACCATCTCTATCGTATAAGTTTTTGTTTTAAAAATAGTTAATACGTGCTGCAGTTCATACTTTGAGCCATCGTAATGGTCTGTGTCTTGATTCCGCTTTCCCACTAATAAAACCATTGGTAGCATAAGGTTATTGATGAGTAAACGATGTGGATACGATGATGACCGATGATCTTTTCTCTATTGTGACCAATCCAATCTTAAATCCGAAACAAAAAACGTTTGCCTTAGCGGCTCAAGCAGAAGCCAGTTTACCTTATGTCTCTCGCAGCCCAGAATTAATTGAGGCGATGGAGCAAGGCATTATTTGTGATATGTATGAGGGCCATGCACCGTTTAAACCTCGTTATGTCTTACCCGATTATCAACGCTTTCTAACTCAAGGTTCGCGCTATTTAGAGTTAACCCCTGCAGAAGATTTTGATGATGCATTAATGAAATTAATGGTGTTGTATCATCATGTACCCTCAGTGACCAATATGCCGGTATTCTTGGGCTACCTTGATCAACTGTTGCTACCTTATTGCGATGATGTGACTGACGAGCATCTTTACCGTTCCTTAAAACGTTTTTGGATTCAATTAGATAGAACGCTTCCCGATGCCTTTATGCATGCGAATATTGGCCCAGAGGATAATCGTGTTTGTCGCATGGTGTTAAAAATCGATGCTGAATTACAACAAGTTGCTCCTAATTTAACACTCATGTACGACCCACAGCGCACGCCAAACAGCTTACTTCGTCAAGCAACGGATAATATTATCCACTGCAGTAAACCACATATAGCGAATTGGCCTTTACATCAAGCCTTCTTTGTTGAGCAAAATGTGCAACCTAGTTTCGGCATTGTCAGTTGTTATAACGCCTTGCCTGTTCGTGGCGGTGCAAATACCTTGGTACGCTTGAATCTTAAAGCCGTTGCTGAACAAGCACAAAATATCGATACGTTCTTAAATCATACGCTGCCTTATTATTGCCACTTGATGTATGAGTTGATTGAGCAGCGTTGTCGTTTTTTACATCAACAATCCAACTTTTTTCAAGGCTTTTTAGTCACAGAAGGGCTGATTGAAGAAGCTCGCTTTGCGCCAATGTTTGGTGTTTATGGCATGGCCGAAGCGGTCAATCATTTATTATCGGGTAAGGCAGAATATGGGCGCGACCCTGCGGCTAACCAACTCGCATTAACGATCAGCCAAACTTTAAGTGACATTGTCACTAAAACGCCAGTCACTTATGGCTTAGCCAATCGAGCTTTACTGCATTCGCAAGGTGGGCTATCCATTGATACGCAGACCACACCAGGAATTCGAATTCGTTATGGTCAAGAGCCAGATCCGGTTAGCCATTTATTAGCCTTAGCACCGCAGCACGCTTACTATCCTTCTGGAGTCAGTGAGATTTTAACTCTAGACGAAACCATTAAAGCCAATCCTCAGGCGTTAACCGATCTCTGCTTAGGCGCTTTCGCTCATGGAATGAGGGAGTTCACGGCTAATACTCACGGAAATGATTTAGTGAGAATTACTGGCTATATGGTAAAAAAATCGGACTTAGAAGCGTATTATCAACAAGGCTCTCGCACGAATACAACGGCGCTTGGCGCTGAAGCGTGCACCGAAACAAAAGTCACTCAACGAGCACCAAGAGTGGTGAGTCATGAATTTATTGCAGGTGAGTAATGCCGACCACAGTGATTTCGGATAATGATGAGATAACGATCCAACGCTCAATAACGGGGCAAGTTGCTCGATTGCTGCCTTATTCTGTGGTTGATGGGCCCGGCAACCGCTTGGTGTTTTTTCTCCAAGGCTGTAATTATCGCTGCCCGGCTTGTCATAATCCGCAAACGATTGCTCGCTGTAGTGAAGATTCTCAAGCGATGACTGTGTTTGACGCTGTTGAGCAGATCAGGCAGCGGCGACACTTCATTACTGGTATTACTCTCAGTGGTGGTGAGGCGAGTTTACAAATCAAATTTGTTCGCGAGCTATTCAAAGCGGTGAAAACCACCCCAGAGCTATCGTCATTAACTTGCTTACTCGATAGTAATGGCAGTCTTTCGCTCAAGCACTGGCAAAGCTTGTTGCCTTGGATGGACGGGGCAATGATCGATTTAAAAGCATGGCATGAAAGGTGTCATTATCAATTAACTGGGCATAGCAATGTGCCCGTTAAACGGTCGTTACACTTTCTGGCTGAGCATGGCAAACTAAATGAAGTTCGTTTATTACTCATTCCCGATAAAACAGACTATGACCTATATAGCGAGTCATTAGCGCAATATTTAAATCAGTTACAACAGTTACAGTCAGCTCAGGGGGCGGCTTTTCAACTACGTGTTAATGCTTTTGCCAATCATGGTGTTTCTGGCATCGCTAAATCGTGGTCTGCGGCCACCCCGGAGCAAGTGAGCCGTTTAATGGCAAAACTTACTGATGATGCACTTTCCTAGTAATCTTGAGGTAAATAGCGGTTGTACAATTGATTAGTGGTGGTTATGATTTCGTCTGCAAATTAATATCTAA
Source organism: Vibrio sp. A11 (assembly GCF_013048705.1). Classification (NCBI taxonomy): domain Bacteria; kingdom Pseudomonadati; phylum Pseudomonadota; class Gammaproteobacteria; order Vibrionales; family Vibrionaceae; genus Vibrio; species Vibrio sp. A11. The sequence goes on from NZ_VHSI01000005.1 coordinate 216,193, forward strand.
CAATGTCAGTAGGCTTAATATCACAAAAGCTAGGTGTAAAAGACCTAGCTTTTTCTTTTCTTGTTAGCTGTCTTCTTCCTGCTTGAATGGCTACGCTCGTTACGAAATGTGAAATAGAGTAACCATATTTTACTAAGGCCATTTTTCTCTATTTGTTGAGCATTATTTTTGCGTGAGTTAACAAAAAATCAACGCTATTTTTGAATAACATTATGTTTTTTCTCATCGTTTTATATAATTAATTATCTACTTCTTGCCGATGTAGTGTATTGTTTAATATGTATTTTTCAAATAACAGCGGCTAATTATTGTCCGTTTTGACAGCACAATGGACTCTCTTCACGTAAAACAGGAATAATGATGTTATTTATCAAGGATTTTTATCATGCGCTTTTGCATGCATTAAAAAATTTATTACCGATTGTTGCTGTCGTGCTTTTCTTTCAGCTCGTGATCTTACGTCAAGTTCCGGACGATGTGTGGACGATGACATTTGGTTTGTTGGTAGTAGCAGTTGGTGTGGCTCTATTTCTACAAGGGTTAGAGTTAAGTATCTTCCCTGTCGGAAAAAGCTTGGCTAACCAATTTGCACGGCGCGGCTCGATCCCTATTTTACTGGGTTTTGGTTTTGCGATGGGATTTTCTGCCGTGGTTGCTGAACCGGCACTGATTGCGGTAGCAGAACAGGCACAAATCATTAGTGAAGGACGCATTGATGGGCTTACCTTACGCTTATTGGTTGCAACGTCGGTTGGTTTCGTTATTGCGCTGGGTGTCTTTCGTACCATCATGGGATATCCCTTACATTGGTTTATGATTATTGGTTATTTGCTGGTTGTGACCATTACCTATTTTGCTCCAGAAGAAATCGTTGGGCTTGCTTATGATTCGGGGGGCGTTACCACCAATATTGTCACCGTTCCTTTGATTGCGGCAATGGGGATTGGTCTTGCCAGCTCTATTCGTGGGCGAAATCCACTGATTGATGGGTTTGGTCTAGTTGCGTTAGCGGTAATGGTTCCAATGATCAGTGTACAGTTGTATGGCATTTATGTTTATTCGCAGCCAGAGGTACATGATGTTCTGACAATACTCGGTGACGAAACAACGAATCAACTGCCTATGTGGGTTACGCCACTGCTTGAACTGGCGAGTATGGTTAGGGATGTATTACCGATAATCATCACTATCTTATTCTTTCAGTACATTATTTTACGTCGACGATTAAGTAATCCTAAACAGATTATCTTTGGTTTTTCATTAGTTATCGTTGGACTGTATGCCTTTGTTGTCGGTTTAAAATTAGGTCTATTTCCGATTGGTAGCGCAATGGCGGAACAACTTATCGGCCGAGATCAATTATTCTACATTTATCTATTTGCTTTTATGATAGGTTTTGCTACTACCATGGCTGAACCTGCCTTGCTTGCCGTAGGACAACAAGCTGAAGAAGCGGCGGCAGGTAAAGTTAAAGGTAATACGATCAGAATATTGGTGGCGTTTGGGGTCGCGACTGGAATCGCGATTGGTGTACATCGCATCATTATTGGTGGTTCGATGCACTATTTTATTATGGCGGGTTATACCTTAGTGATTATTTTGACGATGTTGGCACCGAAGTACATCATCGCGTTAGCCTATGATCTTGGTGGGGTGACGACCTCCGAGGTTACGGTACCTTTAATCACGGCTCTCGGTATTGGTTTAGCGACTCATATCGAAGGTCGAAATGTCCTAATTGATGGCTTTGGTCTGATTGCCTTCGCCTCTATTTTTCCTATTGTTACAGTTATGCTCTACGCCATTTTCACACAATGGTATTTTCAATTTTCAAAGGTGAAATCATGAAGTTTTCCGTATTAGTTGCCATCGTCCCCGAAGAATTCGAGCAAGAAGCGATTGATACCGCTCGTGAGCAAGGCGCAGGTGGTATTACCGTATTAGCAGGTCGAGGCATCAGCAATGAGACCAGAAAGACGTTTTTTGGCTTAACCTACGATGGCAGTCAATCTGTTTTGCTCATGGTGCTCGAGAAGTCTCTCTCTTTACAAGTGCTGAAATCATTGCAAGTACTGTTACGTCCAAGTGAAGAAGATTCAAGAGGCATTGCTTTTACGATTGGATTAGAACATCTAGCAGGGATTGACCTCAATCAACTGGATAAATTTGAACAGCAGCTGTTCCAACAGCAGTTAAAAGACACTTTATAAGGATAAAACCCTATGTTAGTAAAAGACGTTATGATTCGTGACGTTGTCACTATATCGCCGTTTGCCAAATTACGTGAAGCCATGATGTTGATGAAAAAACATCATTTAAAATCTCTGGTCGTTGAACAGCAAAATGCCAATGATGCGTTTGGTTTAATCACTTATACCGATATTGTCAAAACAGTGATTGCTGAAGGTGGTGATATTGATTTATTGAATGTCTATGACGTATGCGCTAAACCGGCGATCTCGGTTGGTGAAAATCTCGCGTTAAAACATGTTGCGGCGCTGATGACTCAACAACATATTAAACGTCTACTGGTTTTAAATGATAATCAACTGCTCGGGTTTGTGTCGATGGATGATATCATGGATGCCTTACTTGCCCGCATCGATTAATATTATCACGACGATCAGCGGCTTAGGTGGAGACCTAGGCCGTAGCGTATCGTAGACTAGGCACCTTGTAACACCGCATAAAGCTGAATATATTTACGTACGAGCTGTTGGTTTTTAGAGCGCTTAAGAGGGTGACCATACTTAATATAGCAGGGGGTCATGGTAAAAGTGGACTCTAACGTTTGTAGCAGTTGTGATTCACTTTCATAGAGGGTGATGCCTTGTGCATGATAGTCAGCCAGTTCATCGGGCAATCGTCCTGTCCACCAATGCAACAACTCACGACTTTTTTGGCTGCGACTTATCCAATGATCGGTGAGCAAGAGTAATAGATCATTGGGTTGAATGGCATAAGCGTATTCTTGTTTCCAAGCACAAATATCGCGCAATAATTTTGCGCGGCACGTTTTCCCCGCACTGACCATATGTTGCGTTAATATCCACACCGTCCCTACATCACTACTCACTCTAAAATGATAAGGAAGTTCATTGTTGGGCATAAAGTCTAACGGCATGTATTCACAGGTATGACCAAATTCAGTTAACGTGCGCGCTAGTCGCCGAGCAAAAGCTTGGCTGAGGTGATGTTGACTCATTCCTTGATTATGAATAGTAGGGTAGTGCTTTTCACATAGCTTTAGACAATCGGCTTGAAACTCATTGACACTTTGCGTCACTATATCCAACAGCAAGGCGATGTACTCCTTAGCAAAATGTATTTAAACGATCCCACTTTAATCGCTTCCTAAAATTCAAATCCCATTACTCTCGAAAAAGTTAACCTTCACACATATACCACCCAATAAATAATGGTGGATGGTCAATCAGTTGGCTTTGACTAAAAGAGCACCATCGCTAGTGACATGATGAATCAATCGCGATGAGCTTGGCAACTGAAAGCAGTGTAGAGTGTGCTATAGCATACATTTTTCTTTTCATTTTTCTGAGTCAAGCGAGAACATATCAAGGCAATATGTTTCATAATGTTACCACTTAAGTTGAAGTGCATATCTGTCAATTTAATTAACTATTTGAAATTAAACAATAATTAGTTTTCGGTGTCAGTCACACCATGTGAAACATGGCATAGAAAAGTTTCTTCAAATAAATTGAACAACATCATCAATTGCCTTGTCTATCCAGAGCGGTACAAATGGTAAATACTCTGTTATCAAGATGTATCAACTCGGCACTTTTACAAAGAGAAATCCTATGAAGACCCAAGTGACACATTACAATCGACCGCTGCAAATTATTCATTGGCTATCCGCTATTGTCGTTATTGGTATGTTTGCAGCGGGTCTATGGATGGTCGATTTATCCTACTACAGCCAGTGGTATCACACTGTCCCGTATTGGCACAAATCGATAGGTATATTACTGGCAGGGTTAACCTTATTTCGTTTTATTTGGAAGTTAGTGACGCCGTCACCCTCCGTGGAAGGTAAACCATTTGAGCGTATCGCTGCCAACATTGTTCATAAGCTTATCTATGTGAATTTAGCCGTGATCTTTATTTCTGGTTACTTAATTTCTACCGCCGATGGACGAGGCATCTCGGTGTTCGATTGGTTCACTGTACCTAGCCTTGGTAGTTTATTTCCAAGACAGACGGATATCTCTGGTGATGTTCATTTTTATGCCGCTTGGTTTCTGATCATCATGGTCTCGATTCATGCACTCGCGGCATTGAAACATCACTTTATCGATAAAGACAATACCCTACGTAAAATGACAGGAGCAAAAAAATGAAAAAGAGCTTACTTGGATTAGCGTTCGCTTTGGCATTACCTTTTAGTGCTAACGCTGCTGACTATGTAATTGATACTCAAGGAGCTCATGCTTCTATCAACTTTAAAGTAAACCATTTAGGTTTTAGTTATATTAAAGGTCGCTTTAATACCTTTAATGGTGAGTTTTCTTATGATCCTGAGAATATTGCAGCTTCAAAAGTTACGGTAAATGTTGATACACGCAGTCTCGATTCTAATCATGCAGAGCGAGATCGCCATATCCGCAGTGCAGATTTTATCAATGCCTCGCAATTTTCTACCGCGACATTTACCAGTACTCAGGTGGTGGATAAAGGCGATGGTAACTTAGCGATTACTGGTGATCTTACTCTGCATGGTCATACTAAACCAATTACTATCGATGCTCAGTTTATTGGTGCAGGTACGGATCCTTGGGGTGGACAGCGTGCCGGATTCATGGGTACGACTCGTCTAGAATTAAAAGACTTTGCGATTAAAGTGGTTGGCCCATCAAGTTACGTTGACATGGAACTGCATGTTGAAGGCATCAAGAAATAGTTGGTCGATGTCATTCTGTTCGATTGATTAAATAGAAAATTCCCTGAATTATCAGGGAATTTTTTTGCCTATCATTTATCGTGTGTATCGGCCGATAATGATGAGTCGCTGTTTAGGCTCTTGCTAACTCTTTTTCTGTTTTAACCGCCGTCACTCGTTCACCATAAATCGCACGTAGCTCGGCCAACACATGATTGCGATTCAGAACACCGACAAATTGCCCTTTGTCCAAAACTGGCAGCACATGGGGTTTACTGACTTTCATACTTTTTGCCCGCTCTTCAACTGACAACGCATTAAATCGAGTGGCAATACCCATACTGGTCGTTGGGAAAAGTTGCTCTTTATCGATGCAAAAGAACTCCGCCACATCAACTAAACTATCACTCGCATTAATAGCAATGACATCACGAGTCATTAAATCAACAACTTTTTGTTCTGCATTCGGTAAATAGTCTTGGCACCATAGCTCGACCATCACATCGTGAGCTGAGAACATACCGATCAAACGACCTTGACGATCGACGACAGGGGCGGCGGTAAGATAATTATCCAACAGAGTATCGATAGCGAAGGGTACAGGTGTCTCTGCACTGAGAGTAATGGCTTTTTTATCCATCATATCTTGAACGATGATTGCGTTTTTCATAGTAGTTTCCTTAACCGACTGAAGAGGGGTAGTTTTTGTTATTGTGCTCACATGAGCGGCTTTTAAATGTGGACGACGATAAATTGACCAATTTGCTAAGCCAACCAGAACAGCACCGCCGACAATATTTCCTAAAGTGACAGGGATAAGATTGGCCGTAATAAAAGCAGAGATATTGAGGTCGGCGTACTGAGCGGGAGTGCTGCCGACCTGTATCCAGAAACTTTCTGGAGCAAAGGTATGAATCACAATACCAAGAGGGATCATGAACATATTGGCAACACAGTGCTCAAAGCCACTGGAGACAAACATCGCTACTGGCAATATTGTCATCGCGGCTTTAGTCATCGCATTGGCTGAACTAAAAGTTAACCAGATGGCTAAACACACCAAAAGGTTACAAAGCACCCCTAAGGCGAAAGCTTGAACGGCCGTATGGTGCAGTTTATGTTGAGCGATATTTAGCGCATTAAGCCCCCATTGACCGTTATCTAATTGATACAAGCCCGCAGCAGCGACCAACAAAAGTAGGAACATCGCACCAATAAAATTGCCCACGTATACTTTGCCCCAGATAGCGAGCATCTTGCTAAAGCTTATCTGTTTATTGGCCCATGAAATGCTTGATAGCACTGAGCTGGTGAATAACTCACCACCACAAATGACAATCAGTATTAGCCCCATACTAAAAGCAAGGCCACCAGCGAGACGACTCAATCCCCAGCCAGCACTCTCACTCCCTGTGGTCACAGTAATGTAAAACAAAAAAGCCAAACCAATAAACGCACCAGCCATTACCGCTAGACTTAGCGTCAGTCCACTGGTTTTTTGCGCTTTACTTAAAGCAAACTTTTCCGCTTCAGCCATCATTTCATAGGGTGAAAAATAGTGTTGATTTTCAGCGTTGGCTGTCGACATACGCGCTCTCCAGACTCACATTCATAATTACCTCCTGACAAATTAAACAACGCCGTATGGGTTGTTACCAAACCAGACTAGGGCAGACGAGCAGGGCGGTAAAATGGATAATTCTTGGTTACCCTATCAATTTTATTGATATAGTTGGGTGAGCCAGTAAAATGAAACGAATTGCTCATTATGGGCAGGGTAATGATGGTTATAAAAAGGATGTAGAGTGCGATATTCATTAAAACAGTTGGCCGTTTTTGATGCGGTAGCGGATTCCGGTAGTGTCAGTGTCGCGGCAGATAAACTCGCCTTAACTCAGTCAGCCACCAGTATGTCACTTGCACAGCTAGAAAAAATGTTAGGGCGTCCACTATTTGAACGTCAAGGCAAGCAGATGGCACTGACTCATTGGGGGATGTGGTTGCGTCCGAAAGCGAAACGCTTACTGCAAGATGCTCAACAAATTGAAATGGGCTTTTATGATCAGCATTTATTGAGTGGAGAGATTCGTCTTGGTGCGAGTCAAACTCCTGCGGAGCATCTTGTCCCCGATCTTATCAGTATTATTGATAGTGATTTTCCAGAGATCCGCATTGAGCTGGGCGTCAGAAGTACCCAGAGCGTGATCGACGGTATTTTAGATTATCGCTATGATTTAGGGATCATCGAAGGGCGTTGTGATGATAGCCGAATTCTCCAAGAAGTTTGGTGTCGTGATCACTTATGTATTGTTACTTCCGCTCATCATCCGTTTGCGAAACGCGATGTGGTGAGTTTAGCCCAATTAGAACAAGCGAAATGGGTATTACGTGAACAGGGCTCAGGGACGCGTGGTATTTTTGAGAGTGCAGTGCATAAGCTTATCCCGGATTTGGATGTATGGCGTGAATATGAGCATGTTCCCGTGCTGCGTAGTTTGGTAGAAAATGGCCCCTATTTAACCTGTTTGCCTTATTTGGATGTCGAACGATTTATTCAAAATGGTCAGTTAGTAGCGCTGAATGTTCCCCAGCTGAGTATGGAGAGAACATTAACTTTTATTTGGCGAGCAGATATGGCTGAAAACCCGTTAGCAGAATGTATTCGGCGTGAAGGATTACGGATGATGAAGGGTAAGCCCTATGTTCTTTAGTTCCTAAATCTGTTGATTTACCGTTTGCGTCACAATTTTATGTATTAAACTTAAATTGTTACTTTAAATATGTGTTACTGATCACTGGTTATTGTGTTTGTTCCCCTTTACTATGCCGCTCATTGATAAGGTTGTTTGCAAGCGAGTCACTGCGGAGAAGATCATGAATATACTATTCGCCATTTCACTGACAACAGGGATCTTATCGGGTCTTTGGGGATGGATTGCTGTCTCGTTAGGGCTTCTCTCTTGGGCTGGTTTTTTAGGTTGCACCAGTTTTTTTGCTACGCCCAATGAAGGGATCAGAGGATTACTGCAAAGTTTACTGTGTAACATCAGCGGGGTTTTCTGGGCGTTAGTGATTATCTACAGCTCTTCGTGGATGGGAGTTGATGTATTAGGTTATATCATTACTGCAATGGTTGCCTTTATGATGTGTATTCAAGCGAGTAAAAGTTGGCTTGCTTATATTCCCGGTACCTTTATTGGATCTTGCGCAACATTTGCCGCAGCAGAGCAATGGCCTTTGGTGATCCCTTCATTACTGCTTGGGGGAGTTTTTGGTTATTTAATGAAAACGAGCGGAGTGTGGCTTCATCAACGCGCACAGAATAGCGCTCAAACTAAACGCCTAAAATCCATCAATCGGGTCAGTTAAATCGTTTACTTGATAACGGATCCATTCTTCAAAATACGATGGTTGGATTTCATTGCTTATTTTTGTATCAATGACCTCATATCATCTTTTCTGATATCGACATTCATATTTCCCCTAAATGTGACTGTTTTGCTCCTTTGATACTAAGCACAGCCTAAAGTTAACTGGCTGTGCTTTTTCTTTGTTTATTGATCGAACGTTCGGTGATCTCTAGCCATGGCCGTTTGCCATCGTAATCACGCGTTTCAGTGTCCAGCGTAGTAGGACCGGGATAGATTCAAGACCATTTTTATCACAGTGAGAAACAATCGCCAAAGCTAAGTCAGGTTTTGCGTGTTTTTTGAGTACGCGGCTAACCACTTTTTTAGCTGGAATAGGATGATCATGAGGGATCTTGACCATGTCTTTAAAAAAGTCTTCAAAGCCGTGAGAATAGAGAAAATGCTCGATATCACGATCAGGGAGTTCGGTTAATCGATGTCGAGGTTGATCATTGCCCAACATGCCGATCACTGTTGCCGCGTATTTCTTACCTGCAGGATCGCCGTCAGTAACCACATGCCATTCAATAGAAAAAGCTTTAGCCACTTTGATCAACGACTTTAATCCTGATTGGGCAAACTCGATAATTTGTACGCCTTCTGCAGCTAAGTTATAACCACATTGTCTTGCTAATTCACTAAATAACCAAACTTCAGTTTCGCCTTCTACCAATAGCCAACAGCGAGCGAAAAGCGCACCAGAACGATGAAAACGAATATGAAAACCAATTCTTCTTAACTCATCTCGGCTAACGCCATGGATCGGCATGCTGGTGGCGATCGTTTTATCTGATTGTCGAACTAAACGACGGATCGAGTGCAGGGGGACTGAGCCGAGGAGATCGCCACTATTAGTAGTTAAGATCTTTTGCATCGGTAACAACTCTAAAAGACTCCAGGCTCTGGCTAAGTGAGTGGGGTGTAAACGCCCTTCCGGATCTTCAACGATTAAAATCGGTCGCGCATAACGGCGAAGATCATTGGGTCCTTTCGCTTGAAGATAAGCATTAAGTAGCCCGAGTAGTAACAAACGCGTTTGGCGATTTTTGGTTTCATCGACAATTTGCGTTAAGCTTTTATCGTTGCTTGGTGAAGCGTAGACTAAGCTTTCGCGTTCACGACGTGGGTTTTTACGTTTTTGATCTTTGAAAGAAAAATAATGCTCGACTAAGGCTTGCATAGCGCTCAGGCTACTGCGCATTTCACCTTTATTGACATGGCCGGGAATCGCCATTAAGCGGCGACATGTATTATTAATGCGTTTCTCAACGCGAGTGTTTTTACCGTTACCTTCGACAAAGGGGCGTTCAAATTGTCGAGAATCTCGCAGTCGGATCACCGGATGTAAATTCATCAGAGTTTGAGCGATTTGTGCGCTGTCATGAACTAAAATAGGATTACCGTCTAAATCTAAGAAAGCATAATCGGTTGAGATATCGTACTGTACCCGTGTTCCGCTGACACGATAAATGATTCGTTGATTGCCCTGTTCGTCTTGTCGCCACACCGGTTTCAGCTTGCGATAGCGTCCTGCGCGGTGTTCGCGAGGTTCAGTAGTGACAAAACTCAAAATGATTTGAATATCTTGGGTTTGGGGGTGAGAGACAGAATAGTCGACGTGGAAATCTTGCAATTCGAACTGGTAAGGCCGACCATCGGCAGGTAGCATGATGGAGAGCGCATCCAATAATGAGGATTTACCCCACGTATTCTCACCAATGAGGGTGGTTAACTCATCAAAAGCGAGCGATAAACGGCGAATGCCACGAAATCCTGATATTTCAATACGTTCTAGATGCATTGGCAATGTCCTTTTTCTCAACGCGTGCCTGCTTACGCTGAGCTTTTCTTTTAGCATAAAGGAAAAAGTCTGAAAAAGCAGACCGTTAAGGCTTGAAACTTGTCCTCATCTCACAAATTCATCCCTTTTATCTCGTATTACGTAATAAACGATAGGACAGTCGAACACTTTTTTTGCAAACCTATTTCATAAAAGTCACGATTCTGTCATGATTTTTCCGCTAGGATGAGCGCGAAAGAGAGAGAAAGTTATGAAAAAAATAAAAAATATTACATCAATCACTCTGGCTCATATCAATGATACCCATTCTTATTTTGAGCCAACATCATTACAACTGACCTTAAATATTGACGGGCAAACGATGACGCCTTTTGTCAGTGCAGGCGGTTTTGCACGTATCGCCACTCGTGTTGAGCAGTTAAGAGCCGATGCGAAGCGGATGCAGCGAGAGTTTATCTTGGTTCACGCTGGCGATTGTTTCCAAGGCACGCTCTATTTTTCGTTATTCAAAGGATTAGCGAACGCAGAAATGCTCAATTCACTGGGCCTTGATGCTATGACTTTAGGGAATCACGAGCTGGATATGGGTAATGATCCGGTGGCGCAATTTGCTGAGCGTATCCAGTTCCCTTTACTTGCCGGTAACTGGGATTTATCGCAAGAGCATGAAGATAAACCTCGTCGTTTAGCGATGAATCCGCGCGTACATGCCTTTGATGTAGATAAACAGTGCGCTCGGTGGATTGTTAAATCTGCGCAGGGAAGTGATATCGCTCTCTTCGGTTTATCTTTGGATAAAATGGATGAGATAGCCAACCCAGATGCTGATACACCATTTATCAACGCGTTAGAAACAGCTAAAAATACTATTCAACAGATCCACAATGCTGGGATTAATAAAATTATTCTCGTCAGCCACTTAGGCTATGAAGCTGACAAAGAGTTAGCGGCTAAGGTCGATGGGATAAGTTTAATCGTCGGTGGTCATACTCACGTATTGCAAGGTGATTTTAGCTCACTTGGGTTAAGTAGTGAGGAATCCTATGGACAAAAAATTAACCAAACTTACGTTGTTCAAGCTGGGCTGTATGCATTGGCGTTAGGCCACTGCCAGATAGACTTTGATGAACAAGGTAACGTAGTGAATTTCTCAGGGCGTAACGAATTACTGCTTGGTCGACGATTATTTCTTGATGCGAGCATGAGTGAAGCAGGCAGTGATTCTGCTTATCTCGATGCCTGTGATTTTGTAAATAACCACCCTAATGTCGTGGTGTGTAAAAAAGATCCGCAAGTGCATGCTATTTTGCGCAATAAATACATTCCTCGTGTGCGAGAGTTGCAGCAACAAATCATTGGTCATGCTACTCAAGCACTACGTCATGTGCGTATTCCCGATCAAGAAGGCCCCAGTGAATTGGCTCCTTTAGTGGCGAGATCCTTTATGCATGTGATGCGTAAACGTGGCTACCCGGTTCAGTTTGCGATTCATAATGCGGGCGGTGTGAGGACCTCCTTATCTGCCGGTGCTGTTTCTGTTGCCGATATTGCCGGAAAATTACTTCCGTTTGCCGTGCCGATTGGCGTCTATCGTTTAAAAGGTAAAAGCCTGGCTAAAGCCCTTGAAGGGGCAATTAATAACGCTTTAAATAATGGTGTCGAGGGCACGGGAGCGGGAAGTTATCCTTATACTCACCATCTTTCCTTTGAGTATCTGCCCGAACGACCGCTCGGAGAACGGATCGCCAATTTACAGATCTGGCAAAAGGGACAGTGGCATCCCGTACAAGCGGAACAGGAATACTGGGGAACGTCTTCGGCTTATACCATGAAAGGGAAAGAAGGCTACCAAGGGCTAACCGAAATGAAAGGAGAAGGGAAAATCACTACGATTTCGATGGCCGATGCCTTTATTGAGTTTTTAACCGATAACCCCTCGATACTCAGTAATGACGCTGAACGACAAGAAACGGGACAATACACACGTTAATATGGCGTGTTCTTTGCAAAGCATTATGCGCTGTGACTCAAACAGGGGAGAAGCCAATGTGGAGCAAAGACTGGTTAGATGCTTTAGTGGTCGTCGTTTGGATTAGTTTATGGGCAGGTTTAGTGTATGCTTTGCCCTTCGCAGGAATTTAATTGCTATCAACTCTAGACGAAAGTAGCGACTCAGCATAAAATGGCGACGTTTGGGGAGTAGTCGCCATTTGTTTATTTGTCGTCATCACGTTAAGCATCGCTTATCCGGCAAATATAAATAGTTTGTTTATCACTTCTATTTCGACGAGACCAACGCATTCCATACTGCTTATTTAGGCAGTGAACTAACTGGTATGCGGAAGGTGTCGTTTTCCTATCGAGAATCCGTTTTCCTTCCGCCTGTGGAGGAAGCATGACCCCGATCATCTACATTTCGTTTGCGTTATTAACGTTTGCTCTGGTTGCTATGGATATTTGGCAAACTCGTGGTAACCGAATAACCCTGCAACGCGCGCTAAGCTGGAGCGTGGTCTGGATTTTACTCGCGTTTTTGTTTGCGGCAGTCCTTTATCTATTTTGGGATGATTATGCTGTTCATAGCCCTTATAGCGCCTCGCAAGCAACATTAGCTTTTCTAACCGGTTATCTACTCGAGAAATCGCTTAGTATTGATAATTTGTTTGTCTTTGCGATTATTTTTCATCAATACGCTGTGCCGGAGTCGCTTCGTCCAAGAGCGCTTTTGTTCGGAGTGATTGGCGCGCTTGTGTTGCGTGCGGTGATGATTATCGTTGGTGCTCAATTACTCGAACAATATCATGGCTTATTGTATGTGTTTGCCCTGTTCTTAATGTGGACGGGTGTGCAGTTATTACGAGAAAAGCCAGCGAGTCACGCTAATCCATTAGCAGAAAGAATCATCCGACGTTGCTGTCGAGTGACGAATCAATACCAAGGACATGCACTTTGGGTACGTGTTGGCAAACGCTGGTGGGTTACTCCGATGTTGATCGTTGTTGGTGTGATCGCCTGTATGGACGTGATGTTTGCACTGGATTCTATTCCAGCCATCTTTGCGGTGACCAGAGAGCCTTTTCTCGTGCTCGCTGCAAACGTTTTCGCTTTGCTTGGCTTGCGTTCATTATTTTTTGTTTTACAAGGCTTGCTGGATAAGTTTATCTATTTAAAACCGGCGTTAGCTTTCATTATGATGTTTATTGGCGTAAAAATGTTACTGGTTGGATCCCGCTGGGAAATCCCGACTTGGATATCATTGTCGGTGCTATTAACCACCATGCTATTTGCGATCATCGCATCACTTGTTAAAGGGCAGGCTCGATCTCAAGCTTCTGTTATTAAGTTAGAACATAGTGACTTTACGCGAGAGTAAAATATTTGTTAATGAAAAGCCTGAAAAATCGTAGAGCGATTGTCCTTATGCATTTGATGGTTAAATAGTAGCTTTAAATGCGTTTGCTTTGAATATATATTCCGCAGTTGTTATGGGGTTGTTTCATTAGTTTTTTTAATTCGAAATGACAAATTTTGTCACTTCTTTTGTAGCAATAGCTTGCTTAAAATGCGCGCAAATAAGTTACCGAATTAAGAGAGGCTCACATGGCACAAGCAATGCGTTTAGGTACTTTAACAGCACCCACCTCTATGGATAAAAAAACCTATGCGGTTAACTTCAAAGGATTGATAGCTCATTTGGTGGATATTCTTTTTGTGGAAACGAAACAAACAACGTATTACCACACTGCAGAATTATCTAGCCATATTCAACGTGATATTGGATTAACACGTTAAGCAAAAAGATAAGTTGTTAAAAGACAAAAGCCGACGAAAACGTCGGCTTTTTGCTATATACATTTAGCGCTTAGCAAAGATAAGCACAAAGTTGCTTATTTCTTGCGGCAATACTCAGCGATAATGTACATAGTTTGACCATTAACTTTACCCTGAATGTGCTTTGGATCATCGGTTAAGTTAATACCACGTACCGCCGTTCCTTGTTTGATGACCATGCTTGAGCCTTTCACTGGAAGATCTTTGATCACCGTGATGTCATCGCCTTTTTTGAGTTCAACACCATTCACGTCACGGGGTTTATCTTCATCATCGTTCATACCAATTTCGGCCCATTTTTGAAGATCTTCTTCCATATACATCATATCCAGCAAATCTTGCGCCCAGCTTTCTGTTGCTGATAAGCGCTTGAGTTGACGCCATGCCATTACCTGAACGGGCGCCACTTGGCTCCACATACTGTCATTTAGACAGCGCCAGTGATTCGCGTCCATCGTTTCAGGTTGTTCGATTTGTGAGCTGCAGGTGGCGCAAAGCATGATAGCGTGATCGACGGTGATCTGTGTATGCGGAGCAACCACATAAGGAGACAGCGAGCTCTGTGCTGCGCACAGTTCACATTTTGAGTCACAGCGTTCGAGTAAAGTTGCTTCAGTAGACATTGATTCCCACCTCTATAAGATTAAGTTCGCGGGTATTATCCACTTTATGCCTACGATTGGAAGGGTTAAACCCCGAGAATGTTCTGCAACTCTCGGGGTAGTAAAGACAATTAAAGTCGTTTTGAACGGGATGTTAGTTTATGGTCCACAATTGGGCGCTTGTCGCGTGGTATCTGGCAATGTTGAGATCTTCGCAGCCAGATCATTAATGCGTGTGCTGTGGGAAGGATGGGTCGATAGTAGCTCAGGCGGTTGCTGTCCCATCGAAGCTCTTGCCATATTTCGCCATAGTTCGATACTTTGTGTCGGATCAAACCCAGCTTGGGCCATTAAGGTTAATCCTAAGCGATCCGCTTCTGATTCTTGGCGGCGGCCATAAGGCATAATCACACCATATTGAACACCGACACCTAAAGCCGCCATCGTCAAATCACGATATTGTGCATATTCTGAAGCACCTAAAGCAACATCGGTGACTTGTAATCCGACATTGGCCAGTTGGGCTTGAGAGAGGCGTTCATTACTATGATTGGCAAGTACATGAGCAATTTCATGACCAATCACCGTTGCCAGTTGATCTTGATTGACGGCAACGCTTAGTAATCCGGTATAAACTCCGATTTTGCCGCCAGGTAGGGCAAAAGCATTCACTTGTGGACTATCAAACAGGACAACTTCCCATTGCTCGACGCTAGGCTGTGCTGGGACGTACTGAAGAAGGGCATCGGTGACGCATTGTACGTAGCGAGTCAAGGCCGCATCTTGACTGATCGGCAACTCACTTTTCATTTGACTAAAAGATTGCACGCCGAGCGTGCTCATTTGGGTATTCGAGAACAGCAATAGCTGGTTGCGCCCAGTTGGTGAGGCGCTGCAAGCGGTTAAACCCATCAACGTTATCATTAAGCTTAAGATTTTTATTCTTAAACGCATAACACATCCTTAATCATAATCATCCCTATAATGACTCGGTAGGATAGATAGCCAAGTGGTTGTACAATATACCCAAGTTTGTTGGAGATGCAATATTGCTGGATGCGCGTTGTTGACGGCTATTGATGTATTTTATTAAGGGTGAACATGGACATTTGGAAAAAGCCAATCAGTTTAGAGCGATTAAATGCCACGTCAAAAAATACCATGATGGAGCATTTGAATATTATTTATACCGAGATCACGGAAAACACTATCTCGGCAACCATGCCAGTCTGTTCGTATACACATCAACCATTGGGAATGTTGCATGGTGGAGCATCGGTGGTTTTAGCTGAAACCTTAGGCTCCATTGCCGGTAATTTTGCCGTCGATAAGACTCGCTATTGTGTAGGATTAGACATTAATGCTAATCACTTGCGGGCTATGCGACAAGGTCAGGTAATTGGCACGGCGAAACCTATCCATATTGGGATTTCCACTCAAGTTTGGCAGATAGATATTACCGATGAACAAGGCCGCTTGGTCTGTGTCAGCCGTTTAACGTTGGCGGTCAAACAGCAGCGTAATAAAGTAAGCCAAGATAGCGAGGCAAGCGAATGATGATGGAATTTTCCGGTGGGAAAATTATTGCCACCGCACATGAAGTGGTGGTGCGTTTACTGGGTGAACATTCAATTAGCCTACAATCATCAAGTGACAATGTCACTTTACTTGGCAGAGGCGCGAATGTATTGTTAGCCAACAGTGGTGGTGTAAAATGGTCGGTTAAGCTCGATAACAGTGAGCAATTATCTGAGCTTGCTCAATCTTTAGGTTGCGATATCTCCTAAACTGGTGGCCTGCTCTTGCACTGAAGGACCTAAATAGAGGAAACTGTAGTAAGTTTTTAAGATATAGAGTTTCCTCCTTTATGAGTAGCCCTCGCTTACGTGTCCAATTTGAAACCTTATTTGCTCATTTTCATGGTCAAGATGCAGAGACGCAATTAGACGATATTACCGACATTTTATTTTGCACTCGACGTAATGCGCGCATTGTTCTCAACAAATTAGAAGATGAGGGGTGGATTGAATGGCATCCCGCTCCAGGACGCGGCAAACTCTCACAGCTTATTTTTAAACGTAGTCGGGCAGATGTCAGTGAAAACCTTGCTCGCCGTTATCTGCAAGAAGGCAAGATAGGTCAAGCGCTGGCGGTATTGGATCAAGATGCCGCTAAGTTAACCCAAGTTATCCAAAGTTACCTAGGTGTACAACACCAAGAGGGCTTGCAAGTGGTGCGCTTGCCGTATTATCGACCACTTTCTATGCTTAATCCCACGAAGCCGATGCGCCGTTCAGAGCTGCATATTGCGCGGCAAATTTATTCTGGTTTGACTCGTTTAGATGAAGAGGAACAGCTACAAGCGGATCTTGCCCATCACTGGCAAGCGTTAAGTCCAACACACTGGCGGTTTTATTTACGCCCTGGAGTACGTTTTCATAACGGTGAATTAATGACCACTGAGATAGTGGTGCAGAGTCTATGGCAATTACGTTTGGTGAATTTGTTTGCGCACATTGACGCCATTACGACTCCGGATAATTGGGTCGTCGATATCCATCTATCAAAACCTGATACTCGCTTACCGTTATTGCTGGCAGAATCTTGTGCAAAAATTTTATTGCCAGAGTCATTAAGAGCGGATGACTTTGATCAAAAACCGGTGGGCAGTGGTCCTTATAAGGTATTCGTTAATGATGAGAAAAGGCTAGTGCTACAAGCATTTGATGGCTATTTTGGTTTTCGTCCATTGCTGGACCGTGTCGAAGTATGGGTTATTGATGAAGTGCACTCCTCAATGGTATTTCCGAGCTTAACGCATCCGATGAAAAGTCAACGCGGTTCATTTAGTGAAGATGTTGAACTCGATCCCGGTTGCACTTATTTATTACTCAATCGTCGTAATGGGATTGCGTCTAATGAGGTTTGGGCCAATTATCTACAAACTAAACTCAGTGCGCTGAATTTATTTCGTTTGTTACCAGAAGAAAAAGTGGTTGAACTGGGCGTATTGCCTGCTTATGGATTAAAGCCGGGTTGGTATCATCAAAATGGACCAATGTCAGCCGTTGAACCGCCAATCGGTAATACCGTTACAGTTGCTTATCATGCCCAGCATCCTATGTTTCCTACTTTAGCGAAGTGTATTGAACGTTTACTTAAAGAAGATGGTATAGACGTCACCTTCATTAAATATGAATTAACCGTCGATGATGTCGAGCAGGTTGACATTTGGATCAAAGCAATGGGCATCGCTAACCATCGGGATGATGCACTGGCTGGCTGGTTATTGGATTACTCTGATATTGAACCAATGAGTCAAGCTGAGGATTTTTATCGTTGGTCTGGATTGATTGATCAATGGCGTGCGAGCGATGAATCAACCCCTTTTCCCGCTCAAGAGCTCGGTAAGTCCTTAGTCGCCAGTAAACAGATCATTCCAATGTTTCATTGCTGGTTAGGGGTGAATAAAGATCAATGTGGTGCGTTACAAAATGCAAAGTGCAATGCCTTAGGCTGGTTTGATTTTAGCCAAGTATGGGTAAAGCCAGAGTAAAACGATCGTCAAATCACCGATCTTGTATGAGGAAAGAAGAGATGCAAAGCCCGATTACTTTAGAAGCGCTACATATCCTAGATGCGATTGATCGCCGTGGCAGTTTTGCTGCCGCGGCCAATGAACTGAACCGCGCACCAAGCTCATTGAGTTATCAAATTCAAAAGCTTGAACAAGATTTGGATATGATGATTTTTGATCGCTCTGGTCACAAAGCCAGTTTTACTGATGCCGGACGGTTGATCCTTGAGCGTGGGCGAACCATTTTGTCGGCCGCCGAGAAGCTAGTTAACGATGCGACGTTACTTGCTAACGGTTGGGAATTGGATATTACATTGGCTTTTGATGGCATCATTCCGGTCGCGAATTTTTTTCCTTTGGTGGATGCGTTAGGCAATGTCAGTAAAACTCGAATTCGTCTACAAGAAGAGATTTTAGCCGGAAGTTGGGAGTCTCTCGCTACAGGAAGAGCCGATTTACTGATTTGCCCCAAGATAGACAGTTTACCGCAAGAGGTAAAATCAGAGCGATTAGGCTCAATGTCACTGATTTGGGTTGCTGCGAGCGATCATTATGTTCATCGCCGTCGTGGTGAGTTTGATGAGCAGGCTCGACAAAAGTATCGAGTGATTGCGATTGCCGATACAGCGCGCGAACAGCCAGCGATGAGTATTAATATCTTAGAAAAACAGCCGCGTTTGACGGTGAGTAATTTTAATGCCAAATGCCAAGCGCTGGTGGAGGGATTAGGTATTGGTACCTTACCGATACAAATCGCGCAGCCGTTGATTGCCAGTGGGCAGTTGCAAAAGATATCGGGCAGCATGGATAAACATATTGATATTGTTATGGCGTGGCGTAGAAATACGACGGGTGAAGCCAAATCGTGGTGTATTCAATATTTGAAAAAACATTGGAATCTCGTCTGATCTACCAGAGTATTGGTTTACGGTTTGGTCAGGGTTAAGACCATATCTGCCGTTCCATCTTCAAAATGGATCTCGATACTAAAGCCGAGTTTTTGGGCTAAACTGAGCATCCCTTTATTACTAGGCATGGTCATACCTGAGATACGGGCAGTGCCTTTCGCTTGGCAGTAATCAATGATCTTTTTCATTAGTAATGATCCGAGCCCTTTACCTTTAAGATCGGAGCGGATCAAAATGGCAAATTCAGCATCACTATTATCATGGTTGATCAATGCTCGTGAGACGCCAATGATCTCTGCTGGTGAGGTTTTATGGCTGACAGCAACAAAAGCCATCTCTCGGTCGTAATCAATTTGGGTAAAGTTGGCTAGCGCTTCGTGATTAAATTCACCGACATCCGAAAAAAAGCGTTTGTACAGATCTTCTTTTGAGACTCGATGAATGAAAGCGGCATGTTGTGGCTCATCTTCGGGGAGAATCGGCCTAAGAGTTAACGGCTCCCCATCTTTAGCGATGACATTTTCCACCAATTCAGAAGGATAGGGACGGATAGCTAACCGACTTTGCGCATCCCCTTCGAAACGCTGTAATATCAAATCGGCATCTAGAATCGTAAATTGATCACCATTGACCAGTAAAGGGTGGATATCCAATTCATGTACTTGTGGACACTCAATAATCAGTTGGGAAATTCGGACTAAAAACTCGGATAAACCGTCAATGTTTATTGGTACTGGTTGTTTTTGTAGACGAATTTTACCGCTGCGTAGCGCCCGAACAATTAAATATCTTGCTAATGTACTATTTAATGGTGGTAATGCAGCGACCGCATCCAGAGACTCTTCCCATTCAGAACCGCCTTGTCCCAGTAAAATCACCGGACCAAAAATAGCATCGTGTTTGACTTTAATACGTAACTCTTCTCCTCCGCCCAACTTGGCCATTGCTTGCACCAACAAGCCATACACCCTAGCTGCAGGGTAGGAGAGTTGAGTTCTATCAAGGATCGATTGCGCGGCATTGGCGACTTCGTTACGGTTGCGTAGGTTAAGCATAACGCCTTGTACATCGGATTTATGAGCAATATCTGGTGAACGCAATTTTACCGCAACCGGATAGCCAATCGTTTCTGCTATGTGTACCGCCTCACTGCTGTCCGAAGCAATCCAAGTCGGTAACACATTAAAATGAAAGCATTTGAGAAAACTGCCTATTTGATGAGTATCAATGTGTACACTTTCTTGTTCACTTAAATACTCGGCGATCCACGCTTTGGCGCTATTGATTTCTGAAGCGGTCACCAACTCAGTGGTCGTCGGTGTTTCCATCAACTGTTTTTGGTTACGCCTAAATTCAACCAAATGCATGAAAGCGACGACGGCACTTTCTGGCGTGCGGTAGGTCGGGATACCGGCTTGAGTAAAAATGTGCCGAGCAGGGCGAGCGGTAAGTTCCCCAGACCAATTAGTCAGAATATTAAAACGCCTCGCCCGAGGATGGTTTTTAACCACCTCAACAATAGCCATTGCTGTTTGTTCTGAGTGCGCGATGGCGGAAGGAGAGTGCATAATCAGAATGGCATCGATATCATCACTGTCGAGTACCGCTTTTAACGCATTAATATAACGAGTGTGGTCAGCATCCCCAACAATATCAATCGGGTTATTTTGCGACCAACTACGCGGAAGGCATTGATCCAGTTGTTGGTAAACGGTATGGCTTAATTGTGCTAATTTGCCTCCGCGTTCGAGTAACGTATCGACAGCCATAATAGCAGGCCCACCACCATTAGTGATGATCGCTAGCCGCTCGCCTTGGAGTGGTACGGCATGAGTTAACGTTTCAACGGCCGCAAACAGCTCATGCGTATTATTAACCCTCAGCATACCGGTTCTGCGAATGGCAGAGTCATAAATAATATCTAATGTATCTTCGCCTCCAGTGTGTATTTTAGCCGCTTTTCGCCCTGCAGCCGTTCTCCCCCCTTTTAAAACAAGTATTCGTCGATTACGAGATGCGGCACGTGCCGCGGATAAAAAGCGGCGTGCATCTTTAATAGTATCAACATACAACAAAATCGCGTGAGTGTGCTTGTCGATACTGAGCGAATCGAGTAAATCAGCGAAGTCGATATCGCAGGCGTTGCCTAGGGAAACAAAAGCCGAAAAGCCAATTTGTTTATCATTCGCCCAGTCAAGAATCGTAGTACAGACGGCTGCTGACTGAGAAATAAAAGCAATATGGCCCTTTAAGGCATTGACTGGAGAGAATGAGCCATTGAAGTGTATCCAAGGCAGAATAATACCGAGGCTATTAGGGCCAAGCACACGTATGCCCGCTTGTTTGGCTATCATTAGGCACTGTTGCTGAATTTCATGCTGCTGGGCATCTTCACTATACATATCGGCAGATAACACGATAACACATGAAACGCCTTTCTCTGCCAATTGACGGAAAAGTTCAAGATTACGAGAAGCATGGGTACAAAGAATAGCAATATCAGGAACGAGAGGTAAATCAAGCACGGTCTTATAAGCCAAGACCCCACACACAGAAGGATAACGAGGCGTTACTGGCATAATTGCACCATCGAAACCGCCCTGAAGTAGGTTTTTCATGACGATATTACCGGCACGAAAAGATCGCGTTGAAGCGCCAATCACAGCCACAGATCTTGGATTAAGTAGCGGGTTAATAGAATTCATGATGCAAAAGACCTAAAAGGTAACGAGCCAATAACTAAGTTTTGCCTTTAGCATGAAATCTTCACCAAAGGTCAATACAGCCATATCAACAACACTGTAGTTAAAATTATCTAATGGTGTTGATGTATTTAGTCTGGATGTGATCTTCATGACATCATCTCTCTTTCACTTTGTGCCACAAATCACAGGATAATCAGAGATAATCACATCCTATACTTGATTATAAGACGCGCTATCGGCATGATTTACATTACTTTCTATCTAAGGTGTTATTGGTTTATGAAAAGAATTGCGATTGTTGGCTTGTGCGCGCTGCTGGCCGCCTGTGCCTCAGAAAATTATATCACGGATGTAACAACTCAAAGCCACACGGAAGAGTTTGCCGTGGCTGATATTCCTAAACCTATTGTCTCAGAAAGGGGTAACGCTGACGGTGTCTCCGAGCGTAATGTTCAAGCTCAAGTGATCAAAATGGCTCCGGCTGAAGAGAAACAAATCGTCAAAGCAACGCCGCCAGCCAAACCTAAAGTCACTATTACACCACCAACCGAACAGCAATTAGCAATGAATCCACGTTATGGCTTCACCATTCAAGTTGTTGCCGTTGGGGCGCAAACTAAGGTTGATCAATTTGCGAATCAGTTACCTAAAGATGAACAACCGATCTGGGAAAACTATAAAGTCGTTAATGGCACGAAATGGTACACGGTCTTGTATGGTGATTATGCCACTCGTCAGGAAGCGTTGAACGCCTTGCAAAGATTGCCAGAAGAATTCCGTGACTTGAAACCATTCGTTAAGAGCATTGATAGTATTAAAAACTCAGATTTCCCCACACTAAATAAACTCAACTAATGAACGTTTACAACAGGGGCCTTTGCCCCTGTACTGTTTATTCTCTACACAATTAAACTAAGATTAGGTAATAAATCCTCTTCTATGGTGTACCTCTGTGCTGAATTGTCTATCATAGCCGATAAAATGAATGTAGTTACTGCATCACTTGGCCTCGTGGCCTGCAACCGAATTTTGGTGTAACGGAACAGTGTAATGAAAAAAACAACAATTTTACTTTTATGTGGTGGGGGCTCATCAGAACATGAGATCTCGCTAGTTTCCGCTGATTATTTGCAGCAACAACTGACGTTAACGCCATCGTTCGACGTGATTCGAGTAGAGATGAAACCTGCTGGCTGGTTTACTGAGTCTGGCGATATGGTTTATCTTGATACGAACTCTGCCTCACTAAACAGTGAGCATGGATCTCGTCGCATTGACTTTGTTGTGCCTTGCATCCACGGTTATCCGGGAGAAACGGGCGATATCCAATCGATGCTAGAGCTGGCCGGTATTCCATATTTAGGATGTGGACCAGAAGCTAGTAGTAATAGTTTCAATAAAATCACGTCGAAACTATGGTATGACGCACTCGGTATTCCTAATACACCCTACTTATTTTTAACAGAAAATAACGATGAGGCTTTACGTCAAGCCCAGCAAGCCTTTGATAAATGGGGCGCAGTGTTTATTAAGGCGGCTCGACAAGGTTCATCGGTTGGCTGTTACAAGGTCACCGATAAGCAGCAAATTGCCAAGGCAATTGATGATGCCTTTACCTTTTCTGATCAAGTGCTGGTTGAACAAGCCGTCAAACCGCGAGAGTTAGAGGTTGCTGCTTATGAGCTCGGTGGCAAACTCCATATTACTCAGCCTGGCGAGATTATTGCTCCTGATGATGCTTTTTATAGCTATGAAGAGAAATACAGCGCAAATAGCCACTCAATGACTAAAGTGACTGCGGATAATATCACCGCAGAGCAAAGAGACCTCATTAAGCGCTATGCAGAGAAAGTTTTTGTGCATATGAAATTAAGACATCTTGCTCGAATTGACTTTTTCCTTACCTCACAAGGTGAAATTTATCTTAATGAAGTGAATACTTTCCCGGGTATGACGCCCATTTCAATGTTCCCGAAAATGCTGGAACACCACGGCCACTCATTCTCCGCGTTTTTAGCTGATTGTGTCCAACGCTCATTTATGTCCAAGGTTTAATTCGAGTAAATTTTATTTTAGCGACTGCTGCGGTGTGTAACTTACCTAAGTATTGGTTAGGCATCGCAGGGCTTAACCAACGGCCAAAACTTTGAATATCTTTAGTATGATAGCCTTGTTCAGCTAGCTCTTTTACTGCACCAATTCGGGTCGATTGACCTGAAAACTTTAAATGTGGTAGCGCTAATAAATCACCAGCACGCCTTAATATACGGTAGATGGATGAATCATCTAAAGGTCGATTATTGATATTGCCATGCCTATCAATTGAGCGAAAAACTGCGCCGTCTTGCTGAGAGATTAATGCTGTCCAACGAGCTAATATTTGCTGGGCGGAAGGGGATAATTGATAGATTTCATTGCCGATCCTAAGTTGACTATGATCTTCTGTAATATCCGTGAAGCTGAGCTTTTTAAGCTCTCCTCGTTTCATGGCACATTCAAACATCACGTGATAGATAGCTAAATCACGTATCGCAAGGCTTTCATTACTTTTAACCATCAATTGATAAAGTGATGCCAAGTGTTGACGAGTAAAACATTCAGCTTGTTTCTCATCGCCGTATTTTTCTGCTCTTAAGCGTTGAAGAAGTTGACGAACTTGAACATTCAACGTCGGATCTTTTTGATTCAGTAAGTAATGAATCATACCGATAGTGACAGAGTAACGTCTAATGGTACTAAACTTTCTTACCTTGGCTTCACTTTCAAGAAATAACCTAACGGCGGTAACGGAGGCCGGTAAAGGGTTTACTGATTTTCTTTGGCAAAATTCAGTGAAAATATTCCAATCTTTACTGAAGGCGAGTAATGAATTTTTTTGATAGTGTTCTCGGGTCAATAGAGCAAGCTGCTGTGGTGTGATAGGATGCTTAAATTCCAATAGCTTAGCTTTGATCTGTTTTGCTTCGGTCAATTGTACAAGAGGTCTTTTCATGTTAATGCACTATAACTTTCTAATTAGTTACTAAATATACTTGCGTACCGAGAAGATACAATTATTATTTAACTATCAATGACAAAAATAAGTAGGTCATCATGGCAATCACTACATACCGAGGATTTACTCTAAAATCTGCAGATAACTCACCAGACATCTGGCAAGTGCAGATCAAAAAAAACGTTTTAACGGGAAACCTCGCTGCAGTAAAAAAAAGTATTGATTGGTTTTGTGATACGGCATCGCTGATTGACCCGAGTGAATTTGAATCGATTGGCAAAAAACGAGAAGGTGGTTCACAAACGATTCAAGAGCAATTCAACGGTTTTATGTTAAAAAATGATACAGGGGAACCCAATGGATGGTATTGCTTTTTCAATGGCCGCTTGATCAAAGGAGCAAAAGTTGCTATTCAAAAACATATCGAAGCTTATCTGATTGCAAAACAGAAAGCGGAAGCTCAACAAACTCAATTAAAAAAGTAACAAAGAACGAAGTATATTATGACTCTTGTATATTCAACGGAAACGGGCCGTATTAAGCCTGAAGCCCCAAGCATCGAACGTCCGAAAGGTGATGGGATTGTCAGAATTCACAAAGAAACGAAAGGTCGCAAAGGCAAAGGTGTGTCAATTATTAAGGGTTTAGACCTTGATGATGCGCCTCTCAAGCTGTTGGCTGCTGAGCTAAAAAAGTCCTGTGGCTGCGGTGGCTCGATCAAAGATGGTCATATTGAAATTCAAGGTGAAATGCGAGATAAAATTAAGCAATTGCTTGAAAAAAAAGGTTACACGGTAAAGCTTGCTGGAAGCTAATAACGACACTTGTATATCGATAACAAGAGTTGTTATTAGCTATTTTATGGTAAATAGACCTTATGTTTAATCACTGAGCTACTCAAAGTCGAAGTAGAGTAAGGTCTATCACAAGCTCTCTTTTTATAGCCCACATAAACTAGATAAAACCACCTTTACCTTCGCTGAATTATATTTAACATAACAATGATAATGCGCACTAAGGTGTGCCATTAATATTGACATCAATATCATGCTCATGGTTCTATACATGCCTTACGTTTATCACTATAAGGATATGTAATGAAACGTGAAACGATCGCTTTACACCATGGTTATCAAGCTGATAATCAAAACTCCGTTGCGGTACCCATTCATCAAACCACCTCATTCAGTTTTAATGATGCACAACATGCTGCAGATCTTTTTGATTTAAAAGTCCAAGGTAATATTTATTCTAGAATTATGAATCCGACCTGTGATGTGCTTGAGCAACGTATCTCAGCACTTGAAGGTGGTATTGGCGCACTGGCAGTCGCTTCTGGGATGGCCGCGATTACTTATGCTATTCAAACTCTTGCTCAAGCTGGTGATAACATTATTTCAATCAGTGAGTTATATGGTGGAACTTATAATTTATTTGCTCATACTTTGCCTAGACAAGGTATTGAGGTTCGATTTGTAGATAAAGACAATTTTACTCAGTTAGCTCAACTGATTGATGATAATACTCGAGCGGTTTTTTGTGAAAGTATCGGCAATCCATCCGGCAGTATCGTTGATATTGAAATGATAGCTAACCTAGCTCATCAACATGGTTTACCGTTAATTGTTGATAATACGGTGGCTACGCCCTTTTTGTGGCGACCTTTTGAACATGGTGCTGACATTGTGGTTCACTCTGCTACAAAGTATATTGGCGGTCACGGAACCACGATTGGCGGTCTGATTGTCGATTCAGGTAAGTTCCCATGGCATGCTTATCCGCAGCGCTTTCCATTATTAAATGAGCCGGATATTTCATATCATGGAGTTAACTATGCTCAAGATATTGGTGCTGCGGCTTTTATCGCTAGAGCGCGTGTTGTCCCTTTGAGAAATATGGGAGCGGCGCTGAGTGCTCAGGCGGCTTGGAATCTATTACAAGGATTAGAGACATTAGCTTTGCGGATTGAGCGAATTAATCAAAATACTTTTGCTGTAGCTCAATGGCTTAGCCAACATCCACAAGTGAATTGGGTAAATTACGCGGGTTTAAGCACTCACAAAGATCACTCACTTGCCCAAAAATATATGCATGGAAAAGCCTCTGGCATCCTAAGTTTCGGTATTGTCGGTGGCCGAGAAGCTGGGACGCGTTTTTATGATGCATTAAGTCTAATTCTTCGTTTAGTTAATATTGGTGATGCAAAAAGTTGCGCCGCGATTCCTGCATCGACGACTCATCGCCAGCTCAATGATCAAGAATTACAAGCTGCAGGCGTTTCAGCTGATATGGTTAGGTTATCAATAGGCATAGAGCATATTGATGATTTGCTTGCTGATCTTGAACAAGCGTTACAAGCTACCGTGTAAATCTTATTCTGATATCTGAATCATGGCCTTGATGGGATCCCTGTGGCCATGATCGGAAGAAGAATCCTGAAACTCCTCTCTATTAAGCTATTTTATATTTATTATTGCTATGGGGGTTAAAAAATTAAAACTTCATTTTCTGTTTTATGTTACAACGCAACGTAAGTTATAGTGCGTTAAGATAAAGAAGCCCTCTTGCCAGATCCAACGTAGTCAATGATTCTGTTGTACATTGATGAATATAAAATACGCTTTTGTTTGGTACAATGAAGGCGTTATTGACATAGAAAATCAAAAAAAATATCCTCCGGCATAGCCGGAGGTTTTTCATATGCGCCTATAAGGCTTTCTTACAAGCAGCGCCCTAACAGGCGCATCACGATCTGACATTTGCATATGACGATTACTTACGGCCCGTAAA